>JAIFNE010000133.1 GCA_020047875.1 Hydrogenophaga sp. | reverse complement strand
CGAGCAGGCGCTCCATGTCGGGCGCCTCGTTCACTGTCCAGGGAATCACGCGCAGGCCCAGCGCCCGGCTGCGGCGCAGCACCGCCTGGCTCAGGTTGCTATGGTGCGGCGACCAGAACTTGCCACCAGCGGCGGCCACCATGTCGGCCGTGGTGTCGAACGCGCCAACCCGAAGGCCCAGCGTCCATTCGCCGCTCTCCACTGTGTTGAATCGCGGCAACTGGGCGGTCAGGAAGCCGCTGCGCCACCTGCAACGTGCGCCAGTCAAAGCTCTGCAGGCTCACGCGCTGCGCCATGCCGTGGGCGTTGACCACCTCGAGAATGGCGCGAACAAACGCCTCCGGCGTGGCCGAGATCACGCTGCTGCCCGGCTGCAGCTTGGTCTCGATGTTGAAGCGTATCTGGTTGGCGCCCAGTTCGCGCACCCGTTCAAACAGCGCGCCCAGGGAGGGGATCTGCTCGCCGTCGCGCGGCACCTGGTCGGCGAAGTCGCGCGCGTAGCGGGTCGCCGGGTTGATCCGGCCCACATCCCAAGCCTTCAGATCGGCCAGCGTCAGCCGCTCAATGGGTTGGCCAGCCGCTTGCAGCCAGCGGCCGCTGGCGTCGCGGGTGATGTCGGGGTTGAGCACCGGGTCGTGCGAGATCACCGGCACGCCCTCGGCGCTCAGCACCACATCGAGCTCCAGCGTGCTCACACCAGTGGTGAGCGCGGCCTCGAAGCCGGCCAGGGTGTTCTCGGGCGCGAGACCCCTCGCGCCGCGGTGGCCTTGCAGGTCGAAAGCCCAGGCAGGAGCGAGCGCCAGCAGCAGCCCGGTGGACAGCAGTCGTCGCGCCAAGGTGCTGGCAAGGGCGGTGTGCGGTGTCGGGCGGTGGCTCATGGGTGTGACCGGGGTGGGCGTGTCCGTCTGTTTGGGCTGCTGCCGGTTGGTCTTGTGCGCATTCGAACCGCGCAGCGTTCGCTTGTGTTCAGTTGCCTGATCCGTCAACGCGCCTGGCGTGTTTGCGCACGCGTTGCCGGCGAATCCATCGGGTTCTGATGGCCAGTACGGCACTGGTTAGAAAATAGGTCAGAAGCCCGCCCGCGGTGGCAACAATCGCCAGCCCCACCACCAAGGGTTTGCCGATCTTGCCGAACTGATTGAGCCACAGCGCCATTCGATCGGGCCAGCTCTTTTCGCTGGCATCCGGCACGGTGTGTGCCTTGTTCAGCGCGCGCAGCGCGGCCTCTTCGGGGAGCGCCTCTTCCCCCAGCACCCGCTTGCCCAGACGGTAGGCACCGTAGTACACGGGGCCAAAGGTAACCGGGTTGGTGACCAGGGTGCTGGCCATCGCCACCGGCAGGTTGGCCCGCAAGAGCACAGCCGTGGCCGCAGCGAAGGGAATCTGGGCCACCGGGATCAGCAGACCAAAAAAAATGCCCAAGGCCAGCCCCATGGAAATTCCCTTGCGGCTGAAATGCCAAAGCCGTGGCCGGTTCAGCACAGGACCCATCCAGCGCAGCCAACGGTTGCTGCGCACGGTCTCGGGGTCGGGCAGCCACTTTTTGAACTTGGATTTCATCCGGCGAGCGATTCAGGGATGCGAATGGTGCGCGATTCTCGCTGATGCGCGGCGTCTGCCCGGGGTGCGGCGACAATGCAAACCCGATGATGCAGATTCAAGACATTCTCTTCTCCCAGGGCTTTGGCACACGCCGGGTCTGTTGCGGTCTGGTGCAGCAAGGTCTGGTGCAGGTTGAGCAGGGCGGCGAGCCGATGGTGATCACCGACCCCACCGAGGCTTTCGAGCCATCGCAACTGGCGTTCTGGGTGCAAGGCGAGCGCTGGGTGTACCAGGCGCAGGCGTTTCTGATGCTGCACAAACCGGCCGGTTTTGAGTGCTCGCACAAGCCGGGCGCCCACCCCAGCGTCTACACGCTGTTGCCCGGCCCGCTGCGTGTGCGTGGCGGCGGCGCAGCCGCCGGAGTGCAGGCGGTGGGGCGGCTGGATCACGACACCACTGGCTTGCTGCTGTTGTCGGACGACGGCAAGTTCATTCACCGGCTGACTTCGCCGCGGCACCACGTGCCCAAGGTTTACCAGGTCACGGTGAAACACCCACTGGATGCCGCGCAACTGGATCGCTTGCTCGCTGGCGTGGTGTTGGACGACGACCCCAAGCCCGTGCGAGCGGCGGCCTGCAGCGCGCGCGGCGAATTTGATCTGGAGCTCACCCTGACCGAGGGCAAATACCACCAGGTCAAGCGCATGGTGGCCGCGGTGGGCAACCGGGTGGAGGGGCTTCACCGATCGCGCATCGGCGCTGTGTTGCTGCCGCCCGATCTGCTGCCCGGCCAGTGGCGCTGGTTGACTGCGCTTGAGGTGGCTTCGCTCACGCAAAAGTGAGCATCGTTCGCTGCTCAGTTCGGAGGAGCCGCCCCGCGCTGGGCATCAAAGCAAATCGCCACGGCGGCTGTCCAGCGGAACCAGAAACGAGTTTTCCTGCCAATCGCTGCTCTCTTCGCCAACACGCAAGCCGGCAGGATGGCTGGCAGGCCAGTTCGACGCGGGCCCGAAATCGCTGTGGCGGCTGCTGCGCTGCCGATTCAGCGCGGTGCGCAGGTTGTCCTTGGCCGCGATGATGGCGCGCTCTTCCTGCTCGCGCTCCCGCATGCCCTGAACGGTCATCGATTCCCCCAGAAACTCGGCCCGGATCTCTGCCACCGTGGGCAGCGTGTCGGACCGGAGAATCCAGTAAGGCACACCGCATTGCCTGAGTAGCGACTCTTTCAGGGCGCGCGTGCTGTTCGGAAGCCCGGATGGCCCGGGAACATCCAGGCACCCGACCACGCGACCATCGGCTTTGCAGATCGTGAAGGTGCAATACACGCTGCCCAGCAGCCGATGCCAGTGCATCCCCTGTTCCTTGTCACGCGGCAAGGTAAACCGGGTGACCGGCAGCTTGATCATGATGTGATGGTCGTAAAACGCCCTGATCAGCCAGTTCCAGGCGTGTGCTTCTTCGCTGTTGACCAGTGGCCGCGCACCCAGCGGCCAATGCTTTGGAATGCGACGCTGCATCCGCTGGCGGTGACCCAGCCATTGCTGATGCGCCAGAGCGCCGAGCGCCAGCAACGCTGGCACAAGGAGGGCGAGCAGCCAGGGGGAAAACGCGGTGGTCATGGTGGGCGCGGTGGCATCTTTGTTTCAAAGTGTATGCATGTGGTGCCGATGCGGTGCACTTTCCAACCGTGTCGCGGAGGGCTGAATGTGACCTCCTTCCGGATTTGGTTGATATTCGTGATGGATTCGCCTCAGCGCGCGGAGCCCGCCATGGCAAACAAGTTGGCGGGTAACCCCGCGGCCGCAGCCTGACACCGCCCACCCCAACCTGCTGCGCGCAACCAGGCAGGCGGGGAGCGCGCCCCCACGTTCATGATCGGTTTCCCCGCGAATGTGTGGCGCAGTCGGCGGATCCGTCAGGCCACGGCGGCAAGCTGGTTGTCTGGAAGAAACCCGGTATTCTCAGTTGCATGAAGCCGTTGTTCGATTCGTTCTGGCGCGCGGTCGCTTACTGCATGCATCCGCGTGTGATTGCGCTGTCTTTTTTGCCGCTGATCCTGATGGTCGTGCTGTCTTTTGGGCTCGGCTACTTTTTCTGGGAGTCTGCGGTGGCCTCGGTCACCGCGGGGTTGCAGAGCTTCGAGCTGCTGCAGGCTTTTCTGAGCTGGCTGGATCGCCTGGGCATGGGTGGCCTGCGCGCGGTGTTCGGGCCGCTGCTGGTGTTGGTGCTGGCAACGCCGGTGATGGTGTTGCTGTGCTTGCTGCTGGTGGCGGTGTTCATGACGCCCGCCATGGTGGAGCTGGTTGCGCAGCGGCGCTTCGCGGGGCTGGCGCGCAAGCACGGGGGTTCGATGCTGGTCAGCGTGCTGTGGTCTGTGGGTTCAAGCTTGCTTGCCATCGTGGTGCTGGTGATTTCCATGCCGCTGTGGCTCATCCCGCCGCTGGTGCTCATTGTTCCGCCGCTCATCTGGGGCTGGCTCACCTACCGCGTGTTCGCGTTTGACGCGCTGGCCGCGCATGCCAGCGCCGACGAGCGAAAACGCATCCTGCGCGAGCGTCGCGGGCCTCTGCTCCTCATGGGGGTGGCCAGCGGCTATCTGGGCGCGGCGCCCAGCCTGCTCTGGGCGTCGGGCGCGATGTTCATCGCCCTGGCGCCGCTGCTGGTTCCATTGGCGATGTGGATCTACACCCTGGTGTTTGCCTTCGCTTCGCTGTGGTTTGCCCACTACACGCTGAGCTGTCTGCAGGCGCTGCGTGAAGAGGAGCCGTTTGTTGACATGTCCGAGCAGGACACTGCAACGCCAGCCCTGCCCGAGCCAGCGATTGACCGACTCGCGCAGCCCCCGGCCTTGCCCGGTCTTGGCGAACGCCCCTGACACACCATGATCGATCCCACTACAACCCTCTCTGAGCCAGCTTCGCAGCCGCCCGCCTTCGGGCTGCTCATCATTGGCGACGAAATTCTCTCAGGCAAGCGCGCCGATAAGCACCTGCCCCAGGTCGCGCAGATGTTGGCCGCACGGGGCCTCTCGCTGGCCTGGGCGCGCTGTGTGGGCGACGATCGGGCCCGCATCACCGCCGCCCTGCATGAGGCCTTTGCCGGCAACGAGGTGGTGTTTTCCTGCGGCGGGATTGGGGCCACGCCGGACGACCACACCCGGCAATGCGCGGCGGCAGCGCTTGGTGTGGAGCTCGCCCTGCACCCCGAAGCCAGCGCGCTGATCGAGCAGCGCATGCGCGAGACGGCCGCCGAGCGCGGCGAGGCGTTCGACCCGGCCCGCCCCGACAACGTGCATCGCTACAACATGGGCGTGTTTCCGCTCGGCGCCCGCCTGATCCTGAATCCGTACAACAAGATTCCGGGTTTCAGCTGCACCGGCCCGGGCGGCGCTGAGGTGCACTTCCTGCCTGGTTTCCCCGTCATGGCTTGGCCCATGATCGAGTCGGTGCTGGACGGGCAGTACCTCGCTTGGCAGCGTCCAGGCGCCTGGCTGGAGCGTTCGGTGGTGGTGATGGGTGCGATGGAAGCCGCGCTCACCCCCCTGATGGAGGGCATTGAGCGGGATCATGCGGTGAAGGTATTCAGCCTGCCCAGCGTGGACCACCCGCAGTTCGGGCGCCACATCGAGCTCGGGGTCAAGGGTGAGCCGGCGGCGGTCGGGGGTGCTTTCGCACAGTTGCTCGAAGGCCTGCTCCAGCAAGGTGCCATTTTGGGCCCTGAAATGGTGCGATGATCAGCAGCACCAGTGCGGTGCAATCCGGTTGAGATGCGTCAAAATGGTGCGCTCGCTTACCCGCATGGCTCACCCGTGGTTCCCGGCGCGAACGCTCAAGGAATGACTGCCTGTGGATGGCTCCCTCACCACGACGCGATGGATCCAGACCCTCAGCCTCGGCGCCATGTCAATGGCACAGAACCTGCTAGATTCAGCCTCTGATTCCCTTCAACCACCGACCCAGCTACAGGAGCATTTGATGGCCAAGACCGTCGCAGACGTGATGCAGATCGTGAAAGACAACGAAGTCAAGTTTGTTGACTTCCGTTTCACCGACACCCGGGGCAAAGAACAGCACGTGACCGTGCCCGTGTCCCACTTCGATGAAGACAAGTTCATCTCGGGCCATGCGTTCGACGGCTCGTCGGTCGCCGGCTGGAAAGGCATCGAAGCCTCGGACATGCAGCTCATGCCCGACCCGAACACGGCCAACATCGACCCCTTCTTCGAAGAAACCACGCTGTTCATGCAGTGTGACGTGATCGAACCGGGCGACGGCAAGGCCTACGATCGCGATCCGCGCTCGATTGCCAAGCGCGCCGAAGCCTATCTGAAGGCTTCCGGCTTGGGCGACACCGCCTACTTCGGCCCAGAGCCCGAGTTCTTCATTTTTGACGGCGTGCGCTGGAGCAACGAGCCCGGCCGCGTGATGTACGAGATCGAAGAGTACGAAGCACCGTGGAACAGCGGCGCCAAGCTCGAAGGCGGCAACCGCGGCCACCGTCCCACCGTCAAGGGCGGTTACTTCCCGGTGCCCCCAGTCGACAGCACGCAGGACATGCGCGCCGAGATGTCGCTGATTCTCGAATCGCTGGGGATTCCGGTCGAGGTGTTCCACCATGAGGTGGCGGGCGCTGGCCAGAACGAGATCGGCACCAAGTTCAGCACGCTGGTGGAGCGCGCCGACTGGACCCAGGTCTTGAAGTACGTGGTGCAGAACGTGGCCAATGCCTACGGCAAGACCGCCACCTTCATGCCCAAGCCCTACGCCGGCGACAACGGTTCGGGCATGCACGTGCACCAGTCGATCTGGAAAGACGGCAAGAACCTGTTTGCGGGCGACGGCTATGCCGGCCTGTCGGACTTCGCGCTGTACTACGTGGGCGGCATCATCAAGCACGCCCGCGCGCTGAACGCCATCACCAACCCGGGCACCAACTCCTACAAGCGCCTGGTGCCCGGCTTCGAAGCGCCGGTGAAGCTGGCCTATTCGGCACGCAACCGCTCGGCGTCGATCCGCATCCCGTATGTGGCCAACCCCAAGGGCCGCCGCATCGAGGCGCGGTTCCCCGATCCATCGGCCAACCCGTACCTGGCTTTCTCCGCCCTGATGATGGCCGGTCTGGACGGCGTGGAAAACAAGATCCACCCGGGCGAAGCCGCCACCAAGGATCTGTACCACCTGCCGCCAGAAGAAGACAAGTTGATCCCCACGGTCTGCCACAGCCTGGACCAGGCGCTGGAGCACCTGGACAAAGAGCGTGCCTTCCTGACCAAGGGCGGCGTGTTCTCCGACTCCATGCTCGACGCTTACATTGAACTCAAGATGACCGAAGTGACGCGCTTCCGCATGGCACCGCACCCGGTCGAGTTCGACATGTACTTCAGCCTGTGAGTGTCTGACGGTCTGGCCGGATCGGCCGGACTGTCAAGACCAAAAAAAGGGACAGCAACCGCTGTCCCTTTTTTTGGTCTGCGTTTGGTTTGTCCTGTCGGGCATCCAGCGTCGGCACTTTTGTCGCGCAGATCGGTCATACTGAAAACCGAAGCGGCTCTGCGGGTCCCTTCCATGTGCAACGACCAGTGGAGTGAGTGTGCGAATTCCGAAGCCATCTTTTTTAAATGCCCGCGTGTGGCTGATCGCGGGCCTCACCCTGGGTGCGCTGCCGGCAGTTGCCCAGGAGCGGGTGTATCGCTGCCCGGGTAATCCGGTTGAGTACATCAACAACGCCGAGATCGCCAAGGCCCGCGGTTGCAAGCCAATGGAGGGCGGCAACATCACGATCGTGCAAGGCACCAGGGCGCAGACCGGCAGTGCGCCGCCCAGCGCTGCGCCGCGCAGCAGCGCGCCCGCGCCGGCGGCGCGCAGCAACAATGAGCGCGTGGACGCCACGGCGCAGCGCCAGCGCGACAGCGATGCCCGCACCATCCTGGAAACCGAGCTGCGCAGGTCAGAGGAGCGTCTGGCCGAGGCGCGCAAGGCCTACGCCAATGGCGAGCCTGAGAAACAGGGCATCGAGTCGCGTAACTATCAGCGATATCTCGACCGGGTGGCCGAGTTGAAGGCTGCTGTGGGTCGGGCCGAGGGCGACGTGGAGGGCATTCGCCGCGAGCTCTCCCGCTTACCGGCCCCCGGTCAGTAAGCACTTGAAAACGCCCTCCGATTCCCCGACCCGCTTGGCGAAGGTACCCGCTCGCTCCAGTTCGGTCAAACGACCACCGGGCGCGGCCCGCTTTCAGGCCTTCGACCTGCTCGCCACACTGGTGGCCGTGGTCAGTCCGGACGGCGTGGTGTTGTTTGCCAACGCGGCGCTGGAAGACGCGCTCAGCATCTCGCGCCGCAGCATCACGGGCGCTCCCTTGCAAAGCAGCTTCACCGAGCCCACGCTGCTGGAAAACGCGTTGGTCGGCGCCCACAACAACGAATACGCCGCGCTGCGCTACGACGCCTGGCTCAAACGCGTCGGCCACGATCCACTGCCGGTTCATGTGGTGGTGGCGCAAACCGACAGGCCTGCCGAGGTGGTGGTTGAGCTGCTGCCCCTGGAGCAGCAGACGCGCCAAGAGCGTGAGGAGCGTTTGCTGGACCAGGCGCAGGCCAACAAAGAATTGATTCGCAACCTCGCGCACGAGATCAAAAACCCGCTGGGTGGCATTCGTGGCGCCGCGCAACTGCTGCAGCTGGAACTGGAAACACGCGAGCTGCATGAGTACACGCAGGTCATCATCCACGAGGCCGACCGGCTGCAGTTGCTGGTCGATCGGCTGCTGGCACCGCACCGCCGGCCGCATGTGGTGGGCGACGTGAACATTCACGAGGTGTGTGAGCGCGTGCGCACGCTGATCCTGGCCGAGTTCCCCAAGGGCTTGCGCGTGGTGCGCGAGTACGACACGTCGATCCCCGAGTTCCGAGGCGACCGCGAGCAACTGATTCAGGCGGTACTCAACATTGCCCACAACGCGGCGCAGGCGCTGGGCGAGCGCATCGCCCGCGGTGACGCCTGCATCATTCTGCGCACCCGCGTGGGGCGCCAGCTCACCTTTGGCAAGCAGCGCTACCGCCTGGCACTGGAATTGCATGTGATCGATAACGGGCCTGGGATACCGGATTCGATCAAAGACCGCATTTTTTTCCCGCTGGTGTCGGGACGCGATGGCGGCTCTGGCTTGGGGCTGACCTTGGCACAGACGTTTGTGCAGCAGCACCATGGTCTGATCGAGTGCGAAAGCCAGCCCGGACAGACGGATTTCAAACTCCTGATCCCGCTGCCCTGAGGCGACGCTGAACCAGTCTCCGTGGATGCGGGCGCCCGTGCCGCAAGGGACTCGCCAAGCGTTGCCCTGAGGCCGACCATCACACGATTCCGACGAAGGGACCCCCGCACATGAAGCCGATCTGGATAGTCGATGACGACCCCTCGATCCGGTTCGTTCTCGAAAAGGCCTTGCTGCGAGAGAGCCTGCCCACGCGCAGCTTCACGCACCCCCAGGAAGTGCTCAAGGCACTGAACGAAACCCCCGAAAGCGAAGGCCCGCAAATCCTGGTGAGCGACATCCGCATGCCCGGCGGCTCGGGTCTGGAGTTGCTCGATCAGGTGAAAGAACGCCTGCCTGGTTTGCCGGTCATCATCATGACCGCCTACTCCGACCTCGACAGCGCCGTCTCGGCCTTTCAGGGTGGGGCTTTCGAATACCTACCCAAGCCATTTGATCTGCACAAGGCGGTGGAGCTGATCCACCGCGCGGTGGCCGAGAGTCAGCGCGAAGCCGTGGCCGAGGAGCGCATGGGCGAGATGCCCGAAATGCTGGGCCAGGCGCCAGCCATGCAGGATGTGTTTCGCGCCATCGGCCGCCTGAGCCAGAGCCAGGTCACGGTGCTGATCACCGGCGAGTCGGGCTCGGGCAAAGAGCTGGTGGCGCGCGCGCTGCACAAGCATTCGCCCCGCGCCAACGGGCCTTTCGTTGCCATCAACACCGCGGCGATTCCCAAGGATTTGCTGGAGAGCGAGCTGTTCGGCCACGAGCGGGGTGCCTTCACCGGCGCCCAGGCGATGCGGCGGGGCCGCTTCGAGCAAGCCGATGGCGGCACGTTGTTCCTGGACGAGATCGGCGACATGCCGTTCGACCTCCAGACGCGGTTGCTGCGTGTGCTGTCCGACGGCAGCTTCTACCGCGTGGGAGGCCACAGCGCCGTGCGCGCCAATGTGCGCGTGATTGCGGCGACACACCAGAACCTGGAGCAGCGCGTCAAAGAGGGCGTGTTCCGGGAAGACCTGTTTCACCGCCTCAACGTGATTCGCCTGCGTCTGCCCGCCTTGCGCGAGCGCATCGAAGACGTTCCCATGCTGACCCGTTTTTTCCTCCAGCAAAGCGCCAGGCAGCTGGACGTAGAGCCCAAACGCATTTCGGCGGGCGCGCTTCAGTTGCTTGGTACCTTTGATTTTCCGGGCAACGTGCGCCAGCTGGAGAACATTTGCCACTGGCTCACGGTGATGGCGCCAGCGCAGGTGGTCGAGGTGAAAGACCTGCCGCCCGAGGTGTTGCTGTTGGCGGGCGCCTTGCCGGAGGCGGTCAGGTCGCCAGCCGTTGCTCTGGCTGCTTCCCCCGCCGAGCACCTGCCCGCGCCCGCTTTTGCAGTGGGTGCGGCGCTGCCAGTGGTAGAGCTGGAAGCTGCTCCCCTCATCGAGCCCATGGCAGACCTGCCCGCCAAAGCCTGGGAGGCCGATCTGCGCGCCGAGGCGCTTGCCCTGCTCGATGCGGGCCGTACCGACGTGTGGGACGCACTCAGCCGCCGCTTCGAGACCGCCCTGATTCAGGCGGCGCTGGGCAACACCCGCGGGCGCCGCATTGAGGCCGCGCACAAGCTGGGCATTGGCCGCAACACGATCACGCGCAAGATCCAGGAGCTGCATCTCGACGCGACCTGAGGCCGCCTCCAACCATCGCAACGCGCGCTGGCTGGTGCATTAGGCGCAGGGATTGCAGAGTGCTTGGTCGATGCCCGCGGGTTCAGTCGGCCAGGGTGAGAACCACCGGCGCGTGGTCGCTGGGCTGCGTGTTCTTGCGCGGCGTGCGGTCGATCGCGCATGACAAGGCCCGCGCCTTCAGCGCCTCGCTGATCAGGATGTGGTCGATGCGCAGGCCGCGGTTCTTTTGAAAGCCCAGCATGCGGTAGTCCCACCAGCTGTAGCTTTTGGGTGGCTGTTCGAACAGGCGATGCGCGTCGTGCAAGCCCAGCGCCACCAGGGCCTGCAAGTGTGTGCGCTCTTCGGTGGTGCAGTGAATGGTCTCACGCATGCCTTGCGGGTCCCACACATCGGCATCGTCAAAGGTGATGTTGAAGTCGCCCATCAGCACCAGGTTGGGGTGGGCTGCCATTTCCGATCTCACCCAGCCGCGCAGGGCGTCGAGCCAGCGCATCTTGTAGGCAAACTTGTCGCTGCCCGGCGTTTGGCCGTTCGGGAAATAGGCGCCGATCACCCGCACGCCGTCCACCGTGGCGCACAACACCCGCGACTGCTCGTCGTCGAAACCCGGAATGTTCTTCACCACATCCTGCGCCGGGGATTTGCTCAGCAGTGCCACGCCGTTGTAGGTCTTCTGGCCAAACCACTGCGCCTGGTAGCCGA
>JAIFNE010000184.1 GCA_020047875.1 Hydrogenophaga sp. | reverse complement strand
CTCGGCCACCGCTTTCGCACCCGCAGCGACACCGAGGTGATCGTGCACGCCTGGGAAGCCTGGGGCCCCGCGTGTGTGCAGCGCCTGCGCGGCATGTTTGCCTTCGTGCTGTGGGACCGCCACAAGCAAACCCTGTTTCTCGCCCGCGACCGCATGGGCGTCAAACCCCTGCACTACGGCTGGCTGCCCGATGGCTCGTTCGTCTTCGGCTCCGAGCTCAAGGTGCTCACCGCCCACCCCGCCTTCAACCGCGCCATCGACCCCCGCGCGGTGGAAGACTATTTTTCCTTCGGCTACATCCCAGACCCCCGCTCCATCTACCGCCACGCCCACAAACTCCCCGCCGGCCACACCCTCACCCTCGTGCGCGGCGGCCCCGAGCAGCCCGAGCCCGAACCTTATTGGGACGTGCATTTCACCAACAACAACCCCATTGCCCAGGCCGACGCCGAAGCCGAGCTGCGCGAGCGCGTGCGCGAGTCCGTCCGCCTGCGCATGATTGCCGACGTACCGCTGGGTGCCTTCCTCTCCGGCGGTGTCGACTCCAGCGCGGTGGTGGCCACCATGGCCGGCCTGTCTGACCAGCCTGTCCACACCTGCTCCATCGGCTTTGACGACCCGCGCTTCAACGAGTCCGACTACGCCCAGCAGGTCGCCGACCGCTACCAGACCGACCACCGGTTAGAAATCGTCAAGGGTGACGACTTCGACCTCATCGACACCCTGGCCCACCTCTACGACGAGCCCTACGCCGACAGCTCCGCCATCCCCACCTACCGCGTCTGCCAGATGGCCCGCAAACACGTCACCGTGGCCCTCTCCGGCGACGGCGGCGACGAAAGCCTGGGCGGCTACCGCCGCTACCGCATGCACCTGGGCGAAGAGCGCGTGCGCAGCCGCCTGCCGCTGGGCCTGCGCCGCCCGGTCTTCGGCACCCTGGGCAACCTCTACCCCAAGGCCGACTGGGCGCCGCGCATGTTCCGCGCCAAAACCACCTTCCTCGCCATGGCGATGGACCCGGTGCAGGCCTACCACCACAGCGTCACCCACCTCAGCAGCGGCCAGCGCCAGCGCCTGTTTGCGCCCGAATTCCAGCGCGAGCTCGCCGGCTACAACTCCCTGCAGGTCTTCCGCGAACACGCCGAGCGCGCCCGCACCCAAGACCCGCTCGCCCTCATTCAGTACCTCGATTACAAAACCTGGCTGGTCGGCGACATCAACACCAAGGTCGACCGCGCCAGCATGGCCCACTCGCTCGAAGTGCGCGAGCCCCTCATGGACCACGAGCTGGTCGAATGGCTCGCCACCCTGCCCAGCCACCTCAAGCTGCGCGGCGGGGAGGGCAAATACATCTTCAAAAAAGCCATGGAGCCTTTCAGTGCCTCTCGCCAGCTGGCTGCGCGGCCCGCTGCGCCAGCGCATGGAAGAGTCGGTGCTCAGCGAGCGCATGCTCGCCTCGGGTTTTTTCAACGCCGAGGCGCTGCGCCTGCTGGTCAAGCAACACCTCGGCAACCAGCACGACCACGCCACCGCCCTGTGGATGCTGATCATGTTTGACGCGTTTTTAAGGCTGCAAGAGCCTGCTGCGCCAGTCCCCGTTTCTATTTCAGGAGTTCGTGAGTGAGTCAAAAAACAGTGGTGCTGGTCGGTGCCGGAAACATCGCCCATGCACACGCGGCAGCCATCCGCGACATCCCGGGCGTGAGTCTGCTGGGCGTGATCGACGTCAATCCCGCCGCTGCCCGCGCGCTGGCTTCAACCTATGGCGCCAGCCACGTGTTTGCCACCGCTGAAGAGGCCATTGCCTCCGGCGCCGATGCGTTCCATGTGCTCACCCCGCCAGACCTGCACCTGCGCTCGGCCCTGCCGTATGTGCAGGCGGGCAAAACCGTGTTGCTGGAAAAACCCATTGGCGTGAGCGTGGCCGAGTGCGATGCCCTGCGCAGCGCCGCCCAGGCCTCGGGCGCGGTGATCGGCGTCAACCAGAACCTGATCTTCAACCCCGCCTATGTCCAGCTCAAGGAAACTGTGCAGTCGGGTCGCCTCGGCAAGCCCTTGTATGTCGACTATGTCTACGAGGTGCCGCTGCGCCAGCTCGCAGCGCGCCAGTTTGGCCACTGGATGTTTCGCGAGCCGGTCAACATCTTGCTGGAGCAGGCGGTGCATCCCTTGTCGCAAGTGGTCGACCTCGCTGGCCCCGTGTCTGAACTCAGCACCCTGGCGCAGACGCCGGTGGAAATCTCGCCCGGCGTCGGCTTGCACAACGCCTGCCAGCTCTCCCTGCTGTGCGAGCGCATGCCAGCCCATCTGCGTTTTCACGTCGGCGCCAACTTCACCGTCTGCCGCATGACGGTGGTCTGCGACGACGGCGTGGCCATTGCCGACATGTTTGCCAACCAGTTCCACACCCTGGAACGCACCGCCTACATGGAGCCGCTCGACGCCTGGCTGTCTGCCCGCAAGACCGCGAAGCAGGTGGGTGCCCAAGGCTTCAGCGTGTTGCGCGACTACGTCATGGCCATGGCCAAGCTCAAGCCACGCTCAGATGCCTTCTTCATCGGCATGAAAGGCAGCATTCAGGCCTTCTACAACGATCTGCAACGCCACGGAAAACCCCGCATCGATCTCGACTTTGGTGCCCACCTGGTCGATCTTTGCGAGCGCACCGCAGCCGCTTTCAAGCCGCTGCCGCAGAAGGCGGTCCCCGACACAACCTCCGCAGCCCCCGCCGCCGTTCCGCAAGGCCCGCTGGTGGCCGTGATTGGTGGCACCGGCTTCATCGGCTCCTACACCGTGGCTGCCCTGCTGGAGCAGGGCTACCGCGTGCGCGTCATGGCGCGCGGCGTGCGCAACCTGCAGGCCGTGTTTCACCGCCCCGGCGTCGAGCTGGTGCCGGGCGATGTGAAGCGCGAAGCCGACATTGAACGCGTGGTGAGCGGTGCACGCTTCGTCATCAACCTGGCGCATGGCGGCGGTGGTGCCGATTTCGAAGCCATCCGAGCCGCTATGGTCGACACCGCCCTCAGCGTGGCCCGCGTGGCGCACGCCGCAGGCGCCGAGCGGCTGGTGCATGTGGGCTCGATCTCGGGGCTTTACCTGGGCGACGCCACCGAGGTCATCACCGGCTCCACCGGCACCGACCCCAAGCCCGCCACCCGCAACGACTACGCCCACGCCAAGGCCCTGGCCGACGATGCCCTCATCGCCTTCCACCGCCAAACCGGTTTCCCCCTGGTGCTGCTGCGCCCCGGTCTCGTCACCGGCGCTGGCACCTCGGCCTTCCACGGCGGCCTGGGCTTCTTCAACAACGACCAACATTGCATTGGCTGGAACCAAGGCCAGAACCCCTTGCCCTGGGTGCTGGTCAGCGATTGCGCCACCGCCATCGCGTCCGCCATGACCGCGCCCGCCGCCGCCGGCAAGGCCTACAACTTGGTGGGCGACGTGCGGCCATCGGCGCGCGAATACATCGCCCAGGTCGCCGCCGTCTCGCGTCGCCCGTTGCGCTTCGTGCCGTCTTCGCCCACCGGGCTGTGGCTGGCCGAAATGGGCAAGTGGATCATCAAGCGCGTCACCGGCCGCGCCGTACCACGCCCCTACCGGCGCGATCTGCTTTCGCGCGGCCTGCCTGCGCAGTTCGACATCAGCGATGTCAAGCGCGATCTCAATTGGCAGCCCGTGTCAGACCCCGCCGTGTTTCACCAGCAGGCAGTGGCCGTACACGCCGAATAACCTCAAGGCCCGCCGTGTCCCAGCGCCCCCGCGTTCTGCTCCATGCCTTCTCGACCTTCCAGCTCGGCGGGCCACAGGCGCGGTTTGTGCAGCTGGCGAACGCGTTGGGGCCGGCGTATGAGCACCACATCGTGGCCATGGACAACCGCTTTGATGCCGGTGACAGGCTGGGCCCGCAGGTTCGCTGGCAGCCAGTGCCCATGGCCATCAAAAAGGGCGGTCTGCTGGCCAACCGAGCCGTCTGCCGCCAGCAACTGCAGCGCCTCAAACCCGATCTGCTGCTGTCTTACAACTGGGGCGCCATCGAATGGGCCGCCGCCAACCTGCCCCGGCTGGTGCCCCAGGTGCATGTGGAACCAACACCCAGCTGCCGCGCCGTGTCTGGACCCGCCGCGCATTGCTCGGCCTGGGCCGGGTGCCGCTGGTGGTGGCGTCGCGGCGGCTGGAGCGCATTGCGGTTTCTCAGTGGCGTTTGCCCGCGTTGCGGGTGCAATACATAGCCAATGGCGTTGCGCGGTCTTTTCAGCCGCGTCTCGACCGTGAGAAGTCGGCAAGCGAACCCATCAAGCTCGGTACCGTGGCGGGCTTGCGTCCGGAAAAAAACATTGCTCGCCTTTTGAAGGCATTCGCGAAACTTCGGCAAAGCCGTCCGGCCCGGCTTGAAATCGTTGGTGGCGGTGCGCTTCAGGCGGAGCTGGAGCAACTGGCCGTGGCGCTGGGGATTGCTGACCACGTGAATTTCACCGGGTATCTCGCCGATCCAAATGAACGGCTGTCCACTTGGGATCTTTTTGCCCTTTCATCCGATACCGAACAGTTGCCCATGGCCATGCTCGAAGCCATGGCCTTGGGCGTCCCTGTTCTGGCTACGCGTGTCGGTGATGTGCCGACCGTCCTCGGCGAAGTGGCACCGGAGTGCCTTTGTGCCCCAGACGATGCCGCATTTGAAACGGCGTTGCTGAACATGGTTCGGTGTTCAGAGCGTTGGCCCGATTGGGGCCGCAAAGGTCGGCAAATTGTCGAAGTGCAATTCAGCCGCGATGTCATGTTCGACCAGTGGCGCGCCATCTGGTCTGGTTCTTTTCAGTTGAAGTTTCTCTGATGCGCATCCTCTACCACCACCGCACCGCCTCGAAAGACGGCCAGGCCGTGCACATCGAGGAAATGATCGACGCCCTGCGCAGCGAGGGGCACGAGGTGCGCGTGGTCGCGCCGGGGCAAGACGCCACTGAGGGCAGCGGGGCAGGGCAGATGGGTAGCGACATGGGTTGGGTGCATGGCCTCAAGG
>JAIFNE010000067.1 GCA_020047875.1 Hydrogenophaga sp. | reverse complement strand
GCGCTGCTGCGCGACGCACCCATCGAAGAAGAAAACGCCCTCGAACTGGCAGAGGCTCCCGAAGGAGAAGCCATCGTGTGGGACTACGCCAGCCTGGGCCTCACCCTGCGCAGCCACCCGCTGGCGCTGCTGCGCCCGCTGCTGAGCCAGCGCCGCCTGCAGACCGCCGAAGAACTGCAGGCCGCGCCCAACGGGCGGCTGGTGCGCCACTGCGGCATCGTCACCTTGCGCCAGCAACCCGAGACCGCGCACGGGGTGGTCTTTGTCACGCTGGAAGACGAGACGGGTGTGGTGCAGGTCATCGTCTGGAAGTCACTGCGCGACCGCCAGCGCGCCACCCTCACCGGCTCACGCCTGCTCGCGGTCTACGGCACCTGGCAGCGCGAAGGCGAGGTGCGCAACCTGATCGCCGGCCACCTGCAAGACCTCACGCCGTTGTTGGGTCGGCTGGCGACCGGCCACAGCCGGGATTTTCATTGAGGGCGATGAATAGGTCGCCGTGGATGAGGATGCCCGCGCCGCGAGGGACTTGTTCCGCGTTGTCCACAGTGAGCCAGGTCGGCCACACCCGTGCCGGATAGCCTGGCACGCGGCATGCGCAGGGCGCCCGAGTGGTGGGATGGTTCGGTGTGCACGTGGCTGCTATCGCCGCTCATGCGCGAGAACTTTGCGATTCGCCCCTGTCATCGATGCGCCACATACCCACTGAATAATTCAGCTTTTTCAACCCGCATTGAGAATCCCTTGGAAAAAGAAAGTGCTGTGGCCTCCCTCGGCCAGTCCACGCTGCTGCTACCCGCCTGGATTAAGGCCGCCCTGCAGGCCAATGACCGTCTCAAGCTCTACCTGTCGGTCTTGCAGTCCGCCGCCCAGCGCGCGACCCACCCCGCAACCAGTTCGGTCGACTGGACGAGGGAAATCGCTCACCTGAACCTGCGCCAGGCCACCTGGCTCAAGGATGTGAGCACAACGGCCTACCTGCAGGACCAGACACTGATCGTGCCCCAGCTCTCGCACTGGCTCGATGCACTCGCCGCCGATCTGGGCATCATGGCCCGCCCTGTGTGCGACATCGCCGAACACAAACACCCCGCGCTCGCAGCGCGGCGCGACATCTGGATCAAGAAGATCGGAGAACTCGGCGACGACGAAGGCCTCAGCCCGCAGGCACTGAACGACCTGACCCACGGCAACCGGCAGGGCAGCGACAGCTTTCATCTGCTGGTGATGGACCTGCACAAGCAACTCAACGCGATGGCGATCGCGGTCGCCACGGAAGACTTGGACGGCGCACACGTCTGGCAGATCGCAGATGATGACCGGCCACTCATTCAGGCGTTCATGCGCGGCCTGTCGCGCACCGCACCCCTGAAATTCAACCATCCAGGCCTGGACACCGCGGTGACGCGAAACGGCAAGCGTCTTCTGATCCAGAACGACATCGGCACCAACGATGCCCATGTGCTGGTCATTGAGGTGGAGAAGCACGCGATCACGCTCACCTATTCGGATCTGCATGTGGCCCGCTTCGGCTTCTTTCAGCAGATGCTGGAGGGCATCGGTTTTGAGTGGACGGTGTTCGATCCGCGCACGACCGATGGCCTCAACGAGGGCAAGCCCTACCAGGTGGGGAACGCGGTCTTCAAGGCAGCCGACAACGATGCGCTGCGGATGGCACTGGAGGCCGTGGGCTCGCGGATCGTCTTCGTGATCGACTGGAACCGCGCCCGCAAGCGACTGCAGGCCTTCGTGCGCAAACCGGTGGCCCTGGCCGTGCTGCGTTTTGCCGCCGAACAAGATCTGGGCCACATGGCCTGGCTTCTGGCCGGCGGTGAGCAACTCGTTTTTGAGGCTATGCAGGCGGTCGACGGGGACGCTTTTCGCATCGGCGAACGGCTGGATCAGGTGCTGGGTGAGGCTGCCGCGCAAAAGTTTCTGCAGGATCTGCTGCGTGTGGCGAGCGTGAAGCTGCGCGAGCAGCTGCCTGTTGCGCTGATCGCCGACGAAGCACGGCTGCTGCTCGCCCGGGAACTGCAGCGTCGCAGCCATGAATACGACCTGCTGGCCGAGCATGCAGCCTTCTGCCATGCGATTGCACTGGCATTGAGTGAAGGAATGGAGTTCGCCAGCACCACGGCAGACGGTTTGCAGCGCGCAAAAGACTGGGAACGCAAGGCCGATCATGTGCTCATGGAGGCGCGGCGCCGGGCCGAACGCCAGCCGCGCTGGCTGCCCATGGTGCAGCTGCTTGAGCACATGGACAACACAGCCGATGCGCTGGAGGAAGCCACTTTCATCCACAGCATGACGCTGGCGCCGCCCCTGGATGGCTTGCCGCCATCTGTGAACGCCGTGCTGGGTGAGCTGGCCGACACCACGCTGACCGCCATCCAGGACCAGATCAAGGCGATCGAGATCGCCCGCCTCATGAGCGAGCACGCCGAGCCCACCGACAGCGAAGCCTTCCTGCAGGCGCTCTGGCGCATGCTGCGCGCCGAACGCATTTGCGACGACCTTCTGCGCACTGCACGTGTTCGCATCGTCGAGACCCTGCACGCAAGCCCGGTAGCCTGTTCACTCGCCACCGAACTGGCCTCGACCATCGAGAACGCCACCGACAGCTTGCTCACGGCCGGCTACGCGCTGCGCAAGCTGGTCTTCAACAAGTCGGGGATGTCCGCATGAACGCCGCTCTGCATTGGCCAAAACACTTTTATCTCGTGGGCGGCGCGCAAGACCCGCTCCATGTCAAGCCCACTCGAGAGAACATGGGCTCCAAGGCACACAACCTGTTGCAAATGTCTGCCATCGGTCTGCCGGTGCCGCCCGCGCTGGTGATCGGGACACACTTCACGCCATCCCCCGATGACTGCATGCTGCCACTTTTCAGTGTTGGCCTGCCTGCCCTGGAGGCGGTGACTGGCCTGACGTTTGGAGACCCCCGACAGCCCTTGATCGTGTCCGTGCGCTCGGGTGCCCCAGTATCCATGCCCGGCATGATGGAGACTTTGCTCAACATCGGTCTTTGCGAAACCACGCTGCCCGGTCTGTTGCGCCAGACTGGGCAGCCGCGCCTGGTGTGGGACGCTTACCGCCGCCTGATCGCCACCTATGGTGAGGTGGTGGCCGGAATTCCAGGCGCGCTGTTCGAGGACGAAATCGGCCGCACAACCCAGGGGCGGGATGAAAGGTTGCTGGACTTCAGCGAGCTGCGCGCGATGAGTCAGCGTTTCCTCGACATCTATCGGGAGCAAGCGGGTGAACCGTTTCCCCAGGATGTGCACATACAGCTCAGCGGCGCGGTGAAAGCCGTGTTCGCCTCGTGGCAACTGCCCAAGGCCAAGACCTACCGTGAGCTGCACGGCATCGACGATGCGATGGGCACCGCAGTGACGGTGCAGAAAATGGTGTTTGGCAATTCGGGCTGCCATTCGGGCGCTGGCGTGGGCTTCACGCGCGACCCGACCAGCGGAGAAAAAGCCATCTGGGTCGACTTCCTGGCCAATGCTCAGGGCGAAGATGTGGTCGCAGGACAACGCAATGCGCATGGCCACGAGGTGCTGGCCCAGACCGCGCCCACCGCCTGGGACGAATTGCAAGCGACCGCGCGACAGCTGGAGCAAGCCTTTGGGGACATGCAGGACTTTGAGTTCACAGTGCAGGATGGCGTGCTTTACATGCTGCAGACCCGTTCAGGCAAGCGGACACCGCTGGCTGCGGCCCGCATTGCACTCGACCTGCTGGACGAAGGCGTGATCGATCCCGGGCAAGCCATGGAAAAGACGCAGTGGCTGACAGATGAAAATCTGTCCACGCTGCGGCTGGTGGGCTCAGACGCCGACAACCCGGGCGCTCATCCGGCGACCGCGCTGGCACAGGCCATGTCGGCCTGTAATGGTGTGGTTTGCGGTGAAATCGCACTGAATGCGCAGCGCGCCCAGGAACGTGCCGCAACCGGTGCACCGGTTGTACTGGTTCGCCAAGACGCTCAAACCAGTGACATTGCCGCTCTGGATGCCGCCGTCGGCTTGCTAACGCGGCGCGGCGCGCGCACCTCGCACGCTGCGGTGGTGGCCCGACAAATGAACAAGGTGTGTCTGGTCGCTTGCAGCGCGTTGGAAATTGATGAAGCTGGCCGAAGTGTGCGCATCCACGATCGCGAATTCGCCGAAGGTGATCTGATCACGCTTGATGGCAACGAGGGCCTGGTGTATGCAGGCTGTTTGGCCACGGTTGGTGTGACAGACGAGACGTTGCTGGCGCGTTTGCACGCCCTGCGCGAGGCCAATTCATCCGCGGACCACTCGGGCCACAAGTCCAGGCCCGCGAAACACCAGCACCCCGCATGAAACGCCTTTGTATCGGTCACCTCCTAATCAACACCGCAGTCACCTCGCCATGAACATCAACAACGACTTTGTCGAAAACCACACCTTTGAGGAACTGCAGATCGGCCAGAGCGCCCGGTTGCTGCGCACCCTCACCCCGCAGGACATCCAGGCTTTCGCAGCGGTGTCCGGCGACACCAACCCGGCGCACCTGAATGCCGAATACGCCAACGAAACCCTGTTCCACGGCGTGATTGCCCACGGCATGTGGAGCGGCGCGCTGATATCTGCCTTGCTGGGCACGCAGTTTCCCGGCACGGGCACCATCTACCTCGACCAGGCCCTGCACTTTTCGCGGCCCGTTCGGATCGGTGACACGTTGACCGTGTGCGCCACTGTCACTGCCAAGGACGAGCAGAAGAAGATCGTCGAACTGGCCTGTGAAGCAGTCAACCAGAATGGGGAGCAGGTGGTCAGGGGGGTTGCGCGGGTACTCGCGCCGCCGCACAAGATCCGTATGCCTCGTGGCAGCTTGCCGCAGATTCGAGTGTTCGATCCTGAGGCCCGGTTCAACGACCTGCTCGCCCTGGCCAGAGGCATTCCCGCGGTGCGTTGTGCGGTGGTTCACCCTTGTGACGAGGGCTCGCTCAGCGGAGCGATGGAAGCGGCCGCCCACGGCTTGCTGGAGCCGGTGTTGATCGGACCTGAAATGCGCATCCGAGCAATTGCGGAGGAATTCAACCTTGACCTGAACGGCATGACGGTCGTGAACAAGCCGCACAGCCATGCTGCCGCCGAGCATGCGTCGACGATGGCCGCGAACGGCGAGGTGCAGAGCCTGATGAAGGGAAGTTTGCACACCGATGAACTGATTCACGCCGTGCTGGCGCGCCAGGAACTGCGAACCGGGCGGCGTATGTCGCACGTGTTCCGCTTCGATGTGCCGCTGTATAGCAAGCCTTTGATCATCACCGATGCTGCGCTCAACATCCGCCCGACGCTGGAGGACAAGGTGGACATCGTGCAGAACGCCATCGACTTTGCCCGCCTGCTGGGTGTGGAGTTGCCACGGGTCGCCCTGTTGGCGGCGTTGGAAAACGTGAGCTCCCACATGCCCTCGACACTCGATGCAGCAGCGCTTTGCAAGATGGCCGACCGCGGCCAGATTCGCGGGGGACTGCTGGACGGACCGCTGGCATTCGACAACGCCATTTCGCCCGAAGCGACCCTGATCAAACAGATCGAGTCGAAGGTCGCCGGACAGGCCGACGTATTGGTCGTGCCCGACCTGGAGAGCGGCAACATGCTGGCCAAGCAATTGGAGTACCTGGCTGGCGCCGCAGGCTCGGGCATCGTGTTGGGTGCCCGCGTGCCGATCGCGCTCACGAGCCGCGCCGACGGACCCAGGGCCCGTGTCTCATCGGCTCTGCTGGCCTTGCTGGTGGCCCATCAGGGTCGAAAAGCGGAACAGCTCAGGACATCCTGAAGCGCAGACGTCCAGCAATGTTTGTTGCGGCTGCCCTTGATGGTGGCTAGTGTCTGCCGCTTCAAGCCATGTTGTGCAGGCCTGCGTCGACATAGATGACATCGCCGGTCATGCCCGATGCACCGCCACCCACCAGAAACGCCACCGCGCGGCCCACCTCGGCAATGTCCACCAGGCGGTGCCCAGGCGTGCGGGTCACCGCCATGTCGATCAGTTCGTCGAAGTGCGCAATACCCGACGCCGCCCGTGTGCGCAGCGGACCGGGCGACACGGCGTAGACCCGGATGTCGCGTTCCCCGAGTTCCTTGGCCATGTAGCGCACCGCGGACTGCAACGCGGCCTTGACTGGTCCCATCATGTTGTAGTTGTTCACCACCTTGTCGGCGCCGTAGTAGCTCATGGTGATCAGCGCACCGCCCGGGTTCATCAGACTCTCGGCGTGATGCGCCAACTCGATGAAGGAATGGCAGGACACCTGCATGGCCTGGAGGAAACCGGCCTGCGAGCAATCGATGATGCGACCATGCAGGTCGTCTTTCGGTGCAAACGCAATGGAATGGATGACGAAGTCGAGGCTGCCCCAGGAGGCCCGGATCTGATCGAACACCGCCTGCATCTGGCCCGGCTGCGTCACGTCCAGTGGCAGCACCAGTGTTGCATCGATCTGCCGGGCCAACGGCTCCACATAGGTACGGCTCTTCTCGTTGAGATAGGTCAGCGCGATGTCTGCACCAAAGGCACGCAATTTGGCTGCGCAACCGAAGGCGATGCTGTCGCCATTGGCAACTCCCACCACCAGCCCCCGCTTGCCCTTGAGCATGTCGCCGATGCGGGCGTTCTCGTCCCAGACCTTGGGTAAGGGATCGATGGATCTCGGATCGATAAACATGGCAAGTCCTTGGTGTTTGGGAAAGCGCGTCGGTGGGTGTGGATGAACTGCGGCGTTACAGGCCCATCAGTTCACCAGCATGTTCGGCGAGCATGCGTTCTTCGTCAGTCTTGAGTACCAGGACCTGCACGCGAGACTCGGGTGAGCTGATGACGGTGGCATTGCGCTGGTTGGCATCGGCATCGATGTGGATGCCCATCCACTGCGTGTCGGCCAGCATCATGGCGCGCACCTGGGCGGCGTTCTCACCGATGCCGCCGGTGAGGACCACCGCGTCCAGTCCCCCGAGGCAGGCCGCCAGGCCGCCCATCTCGCGTCTGCCGCGGTCCGCAAAGTAGGCCAGCGCATCCCGGGCTGCGGGGCTGTCCGAGTCCTGCAAGTCGCGCACA
Organism: Hydrogenophaga sp.; assembly: GCA_020047875.1. Classification (GTDB taxonomy): domain Bacteria; phylum Pseudomonadota; class Gammaproteobacteria; order Burkholderiales; family Burkholderiaceae_C; genus Hydrogenophaga. Next base: position 4,197 of record JAIFNE010000067.1, on the reverse strand, counting down.
TCGTGCGAGAGCCCCGAGATGCCCTTGAGCCCCGCGTGCCGGTAGAGCAAATCGCCGATGGCCGCCGCGCTCATGCCTTTTTCCACCATCAGGTACAGCAGTACGCCGGGGTCCAGCTGGCCACAGCGCGTGCCCATGGGAAGACCATCGAGCGCGGTGAAACCCATGGTGGAGGCCACCGATCGGCCGTCTCGCATCGCACACATCGATGCCCCATTACCCAGGTGAGCCACGATCACGCGACCCTGTGCCAGCACCGGCATGAAGCTGCGCAAGCGCCGCGCAATGAACTCATAAGACAGGCCGTGGAATCCGTAGCGCCGGATGCCCTCGTCGTAGTAGCTGCGCGGCAACGCGAACGTATCGGCCACAAAGGGATGGCTGCGGTGGAAGGAGGTGTCGAAGCAGGCAATCTGGGTCGCGCTGGGAAAAGCCATCTGTGCTGCCCGAATACCTGCGAGGTTGTGAGGCTGGTGCAGGGGAGCAAGCGGCACAAGACGATCCAGCGCTGACATCAGCGCATCGTCGATCAGCGCCGGGACAACGTGGTCGGGACCACCATGCACCACGCGGTGGCTCACGGCCACCACCCGTGCGCCCACGTGGGCCAGCTCCAGCCAGCGCAGGATCGCGCCCACCGCCTCGACATGCCCGGCTGTCCCCAGTTTGTTGGTGGCGTTGCCGCTGGTGGCCACCTTTTCGCTGGGCCTGACAGAAAACAAAGCGTCTGTGCCAAGACCTTCGATCTGTCCGGCAGACAGCAAAGCCAGTTCATCAGTGGCCGCATAGACCGCAAATTTCAGTGACGAAGACCCCGCGTTCAACGTGAGCAGCAAAGGGTCGGCGGTCACCGCAGGCGGACGCGGTTCAATCGCCATACCGAACTGTGACGTAGTGACCGGGCGCGGCCCCCAGGGCAGGATCGACGGGCGGCTGGCGCGCGCCAACCCTCTCGCCGGCGCCGTGTTCCTGCATCCACCCGCTCCAGGCCTCCCACCAGCTGCCCTGGCGGTGTGCGGCTGTGGCCGCCCATTCGTCCGGGGTGCGTCGCTTGTCCGCCCGGGCTGTGGTCTGCATCTGGTAGTGCCTTCCAGCATGGCCGGGCTCGGAGACGATGCCGGCATTGTGGCCACCGTTGGTCAGAACAAAGGTCACATCGGAGGCGACCAACTGGTGAAGTTTGAACACAGAGCGCCAGGGAGACACATGGTCCTTGACCGTACCCACAGCGAACACGGGTACGGAGATGTCATGTAACGAGACCGCCTCGCCTTCAAACGTGTAGCGCCCTTCTGCCAGATCGTTGCCCAAGTACATGTGGCGCAGATACTGGCTGTGCATCACCGCCGGCAGGCGCGTCACATCGGCATTCCATGCCATCAGGTCGTTGGTGTAGGGCGGCTCCCCCAACAGCATCGAGCGGGTTCGCTGCGACCACACCAGTTCCCGGGAATGCAGAAACTGGAACGATCCAGCCATCTGCCGACCACTCAGGAATCCCTGCTCCGTCATCATGTCCTCGAGCATTTCAACCTGAGCTGTGTCGATCATCACGCCCATCTCGCCGGGTTCGGAAAAGTCTGTCTCGGCAGCCATCAACGTCAGACTGGCCAGGCGTGCTGGCTGACTCTCCGATTCCGGTTGCTGTGCAAGCGCCGCGGCCGCAATGGAGGTGAATGTGCCCCCCAGGCAGTAACCAGCCAGGTGCACCGGCCGCTGCGCCGTGGCATGCACATACGCCAACGCTTCCAGCACGCCGAGACGCACATAGTCATCCAGCGTCAGCAGCGCATCGCCTTCATCTGGATTGCGCCAGGACACGATGTACACGGTATGCCCCTGCCCGACCAGCCAGCGGACCATCGAATTGTGGCTAGCGAGGTCCAGGATGTAGTACTTCATGATGCAGGACGGAACGATCAGCACCGGCTCCGCATGCACTTGGTCGGTCACCGCCTGGTACTGAATCAGTTCGATCAGGTCGTTGCGCAGGACCACCTGCCCAGGGGTCATGGCCAGACCGTGTCCGGGTGCCAACACCTCGGCCTCAACATGACGCGGCTTCAGCCCGTGGCGTTGACGCCATTCGTCCATGGCATGCCCCATGCCCGCCACCAGGCTTTGTCCGCGGGTGTCGATGGCCTTGTGCAATGCCTGAGGGTTGGAAAGGAGAGCGTTGCTGGGTGAGAGCATGTCCAACCATTGCCTGGCGAAGAACTGCAGCTGCTCGCGCGAATGCGGCTCCATACCGCGAAGCTCGGCAGCGCTCTGTGCCCATTGTTCCCACGCCACATTGGCCGATGCCAGGGCACTCCAGGGCCACTGGTTCCACGTTGCGTCGCCGAAGCGCGGGTCTCTTGGAGACTCGGCTTCGAGGGGCGCGTTGGCTGTTGTTCCCGGACCATCACCATCCAAGGTCATTGGCTGCAACCAGGGTGCAGCACCGAGCAACGACTCAGTCAGCCATGAAAGACCCAGGTTCTGCGCCTCGATACCCAGCCGGGCTTGAGTGCCCGGTGATACGACCAAGTTGAGCAACCAGTCGTTCCACGCTCGAGCCAGGGACACGGGGGATAATCCGACGCTGATACGGGCCAGCGCAGCATGGGCAAGCTGGTCCAGCCCTGCAGCCGCTTGGTGAAGATCGGGATTCTGTTTGGTGTAGCTCATCAAGAAAATATATCGGTGTCTTGTGACAGAGATTTGAAATTCGGCGAATGGGAGCGCGAGGCCAGCATTTCGTGGTTCGACAAGACATGGTCGGGGATGCCAGGCGCGCCCAGCGCCTGCAGCCGCCGATGGGATTCGCTCTGGCGATCCAGCGGCAGATTGCGCTTGGCGCTGAGGTAGTGGGTGGTGAAGACGTCGAGGTAAGCGGCGAGCGTGTCGGCCGCGTGGGGCTCGCCGGCCAGCGCCAGACACTGCGCAGCCACCTCCGCGGTACAAAAATGATCGGATCGGGACGAGCGGCGCAGTCGGTAGTTCGATGCGGTGCCCGGTTGCAGGCTGAGCACCGGCAAGCGGTCGAGGTAGGGGCTTTTGCGGAACATCTTGCGGGCCTCGGCCCAGGTGCCGTCGAGCAACACAAAGAGCGGCCGCCGGGCGGCTGACCCTCCGCGCGAGGCGCCGTCGCCCGCTGCTGGCTCCAGCCGCGTCACCACCCGCGCCGCGTCAGCAAACTCGCCGGGAAACACCAGATAGGGCTGCCACTGCGGCTCAGCGAGCAAAGCGGGCAAAGCCGGGTCAACGGCGGTGCGTGACCAGCCGAAGGCAAAGGTATCGCTGACCAGATCGGCCACCAGCCAGCCGGTGTTGCTGGGCTTGAGCGCTTCAATGTCGCCCATGATCAAACACACACCCGCGCGCGTGGGCAGCGCCGGGCGCAGCGCACACAGGCAATGGCTGAGCACAAGACGACAACCCGGGCAACGCCCACCGCCCGAGCCACGGGCCAGGAAAGGCTTGGCGCTGGCGGCCAGACGCGCCGCGCGCAAGCGGGTGACGGCATGAACAGATGCAGGGACAGGTGGCGGCATGGGGGCTTGAAGCATGCTGTCAATGTAGCGCGGCGCGTTACGATGCTGCCCAGGTACGGCAGCACACGCGTCCACAAGGGCACCCAGGGCGTTGTTTCTGACCTCGGGCGCACCACCAGCCCACACACCGCCAAGCGCACAGCCCAATGACACACGCACCGACACCACCTGCAGAACCCGAGGCCGCCGGGCCCCTGCGGCTGCAGCCGGTGAATGCGGGCGTGTTCAGCGTGCACGGGCGCGATGGCGCGCACCTGGGCAACCTCAAGCAGATCGGCTCGCGGTGGAAGTTCAAGGCGGTGGGCCACGACGCCGCGAGACAGGTGGAGCCCGGCGGGGGTCCTTTGACCGCGGGTCACAACGCGGTGTTTTCCGAGCCCGACGCCGCGGCGGTGAACGCCGTGCTGGCGCCGCTGCTGCTCTGAGCAGCTGAGCAACAACCGGGCATGCCCGCCTTGACGCCCCAAACACCACCCAACCACCGCATCCACCCACACACCCATGCTCGCCAACCTCACGCCCTTTCTGTGGCACTGGGCCATCACCGCCACCGCGCTCTGGGTCGCCAGCCACCTCTTCAAGGGCATGCACTTCGGCAGCACCTCGGCGCTGGTGGTGTCCGCCCTGCTGCTGGGGCTGGCCAATGCGGTGGTGCGCCCGC
>JAIFNE010000144.1 GCA_020047875.1 Hydrogenophaga sp. | reverse complement strand
GTGAACAAGGCGGGGTGTCTGGACCGCTGTGCCGGCGGCCCGATCGCTGTGGTCTACCCCGAAGCCGTCTGGTACACGTATGTGGATCAGGCGGATATTGACGAAATCGTGCAGTCGCACCTGCGCGACGGCGTGGTGGTGCAGCGCCTGCTGACGCCGCCCGACGTGGGCCGCTGACATCACGCTCTGGCCCGGCTGCAGCCTGGCCCCTGTGCAAGCCTCCTGATGAACGCGCAAACCGAACACCTCAAACAAGACGGGCCCGCTGGCGTGCTGGAGGTGGCGATCGACCGCGCACCGGACGCCCGGGGTGTGATGGTCATTTCCCATCCCCATCCGTTGCACGGCGGCACGATGAGCAACAAGGTGGTGCAGACATTGGCGCGCGCCAGCGTGCTCGCGGGCTGGACCGCTGTGCGGTTCAACTTTCGCGGCGTCGGCAGCAGCGAGGGCGCGTATGACGAGGGCCGCGGCGAGCTCGAGGACTTGCTGGCGGTCGTTGGTTCGCAGGCGCCTGCCGGGCCGCTTTGTCTGGCCGGGTTTTCTTTTGGCGCTTTTGTCACCTCCCACGCGGTGGTCCGGCTGCATCCAGCGCGCGATTTGCAGCATGTGGTGCTGGTGGGCACCGCGGCCAGCCGCTTCGAGGTCGCGGAACTGCCCGCGGAACTCCAAACCCGCATCCTGATCATCCACGGCGAGCAGGACGATACGGTGCCGCTCGAATCGGTGATGGCCTGGGCCCGGCCCCAGGTGTTGCCGGTGTTGGTGGTGCCCACCGTCGGCCACTTTTTTCACGGGCAGCTTCCGTTGCTGCGCGACACAGTTCTGCGTCACCTGCGCGCCTGAAGGCCTGCGTGGCGCAGCCACCCCATTTTTTCATTCAAGTTCCAAGGACTTTGCTTTGCTGATGCGTCGTACCCTGTTCCGAATCCTGCTGGCTTGCCTGCCTGTGCTGGCTGCGTGGCCTGTTGCCGCACAGGCGCCCCAGCCACCCGAAATAGCGGCCAAAGCCTATTTGCTGATGGACGTCACCTCGGGACAGGTGCTCGCATCGCGCGCGCCCGACGACCCCGTTGAGCCCGCTTCGCTGACCAAGCTGATGAGCGCCTACCTGGTGTTTGACGCGCTCAAGGCGGGCAAGCTCACGCTCAAGCAGACGCTGCCGGTCAGTGAGCGGGCCTGGAAAATGCCGGGTTCACGCATGTTCATCGATCCCAAAATGCAGGTGCCGGTGGAAGACCTCATCAAGGGCATGATCGTGCAGTCGGGCAACGACGCCACCGTGGCGCTTGCGGAAGGCGTTGGAGGGACGGTCGAGCGCTTCGTGCAGATGATGAACGAACAGGCCGCAGCGCTTGGCATGAAGTCGAGTTCGTTCAAGAACCCCGAAGGCCTGACCGAGGCCGGGCACACCACCACCGCCCGCGATCTGGCGTTGCTCGCCACGCGGCTGATGCGTGACTTCCCGCAGGAAGTTGGCTACTACGCGATTCAGCGTTACCGCTACCCGGGCACGCCCCAGGCCAACGATGTCAACCGCAACCTGCTGCTCTTTCGTGACCCGACGGTTGACGGGCTGAAAACCGGCCACACCAACGCGGCGGGCTATTGCCTGGTTGCTACCGCCCGTCGGCCCGTGGCCAGTCTGGGCAGTGGCGCACAGGGCGAGCGCCGGCTGCTCAGCGTGCTACTCGGCGCGTCGAGCGAAAACGCCCGTGCCGCCGAAAGCCAGAAGCTGCTGAACTGGGGTTACACCGCGTTCGACGCGGTGCGCCTGGTGCCTGCGGGTGAGCCGGTTGCCTCGGTGCGGGTCTGGAAGGGGAAGGCGCCCGAGGTGAAGCTGGGCCATGCCGACGGCGTGGTGGTGTCCGTGCGGGCGGGCGAGGGCAGTCGCCTCAAGACCGAAGTCGTGCGGCCCGAGCCACTCGTTGCACCCCTGATGCGGGGTCAGGCTGTGGGTGTATTGCGCGTGACGCTGGCAAGCGGCGAGCCGGTGCGGGATATCCCCCTGCAGGTGCTGGAGACCGTGGAGGAAAGTGGTGTGTTCGGTCGCGCCTGGGACGCCATCCGCCTCTGGATTCAATGAGGCGCTGAGCCCAGCGTCTGGTCGGCTGTGGTGGGCAGCATTTGCCCTGTGACAGTCTCCATGCTACAGTCGAGGGCTTTTCGGAATCTTCCGAGGAGTTTCCGTTTTCGATTTTTCAAACGTTTAGGGACGTTTCATGCCAACCATCAATCAACTCGTGCGCCACGGCCGGGAGGTCGAAAAGACCAAATCCAAGAGCCCGGCCATGGAGAACTCCCCCCAGCGTCGTGGCGTGTGCACCCGCGTGTACACCACAACGCCCAAGAAGCCCAACTCCGCTCTGCGTAAGGTCGCCAAGGTGCGCCTCACCAACGGTTTTGAGGTGATTTCCTACATCGGCGGCGAAGGCCACAACCTGCAGGAACACAGCGTCGTGCTGGTTCGTGGCGGTCGTGTCAAGGACTTGCCTGGTGTGCGTTACCACATCGTGCGCGGTTCGCTGGACCTGCAAGGCGTGAAAGACCGCAAGCAGTCGCGCTCCAAGTACGGCGCGAAGAAGCCCAAGGCGAAGTAATTCGTTGGATAGTCGGTGCTGTGTGCCGCGTGGCGCGGTGATGCAGCGTAGTGACCCGAAGCTCGGAATGTCCCGGGTGGGTCGAGTAAGGACGCCAACTGAAGCAAATTTGAGGTGTAAAAATGCCACGTCGTCGCGAAGTCCCTAAACGTGAAATCCTGCCGGATCCCAAGTTCGGCAACGTCGAGCTGTCCAAGTTCATGAACGTGATCATGGAAGGCGGTAAAAAAGCTGTCGCCGAGCGAATCATTTACGGTGCCCTCGAGCAAATCGAGAAGAAGACCGGCAAAGACCCGGTCGAGGCGTTCTCTGTCGCCATCAACAACGTGAAGCCGATGGTGGAAGTGAAATCCCGCCGCGTGGGTGGTGCGAACTACCAGGTGCCCGTCGAGGTGCGTCCTGTGCGTCGTCTGGCACTGTCGATGCGCTGGATCAAGGAGGCTGCCCGCAAGCGCAGCGAGAAGTCCATGGCCATGCGCCTGGCCAACGAGCTGATTGAGGCCACCGAAGGTCGTGGCGGCGCCATGAAGCGGCGCGATGAAGTCCACCGCATGGCAGAAGCCAACAAGGCCTTCAGCCACTTCCGCTTCTGACCCGGGCGCTGTCCGCTCCCGTCTCATCACACTGATCTGAGAGCCCGTTTCCCTTGAACAGGGTGGCGGGCTCGATCCCCTTTTGGAGTATTCGCATGTCCCGCAACACGCCCCTTGAGCGCTACCGCAATATCGGTATCTCTGCTCACATTGACGCCGGTAAAACCACCACCACCGAGCGCATTTTGTTTTACACCGGTGTGAACCACAAAATCGGTGAGGTGCATGATGGCGCCGCCACCATGGACTGGATGGAGCAGGAGCAGGAGCGTGGCATCACGATCACCTCCGCTGCCACCACCTGTTTCTGGAAGGGCATGGATCTCAATTACGAAGAGCACCGCTTCAACATCATCGACACCCCCGGCCACGTGGATTTCACCATTGAGGTGGAGCGTTCCATGCGCGTCCTCGACGGCGCTTGCATGGTCTATTGCGCTGTGGGTGGTGTGCAGCCGCAGTCAGAGACTGTCTGGCGTCAGGCCAACAAGTACAAGGTGCCACGCCTGGCCTTTGTCAACAAAATGGACCGCACCGGTGCCAACTTCTTCAAGGTCTATGACCAGATGAAGCTGCGGCTGAAGGCCAATCCGGTGGCCATCGTGATTCCGATCGGCGCCGAAGAAAACTTCAAAGGCGTTGTCGATCTGATCAAGATGAAGGCCATCATCTGGGACGAAGCGTCCCAGGGCATGAAGTTTGAGTACCAGGACATTCCCGCTGAGCTTCAGGCGCAGGCCGAGGAGTGGCGCGAGAAGCTGCTGGAGGCCGCGGCCGAGTCCAGCGAAGAGTTCATGAACAAGTACCTTGAAGAGGGTACCTTGACCGAAGCCGAAATCAGGCTCGGTATCCGCACCCGTACGCTGGCCGCTGAAATCCAACCCATGCTGTGCGGCACGGCCTTCAAGAACAAGGGCGTTCAGCGCATGCTCGACGCGGTGGTCGACTTTTTGCCTTCGCCCGTGGACATTCCGCCGGTTGGCGGCACCAATGAGGACGAGGAGCCGGTTTCCCGTCGTCCCGCAGATGACGAGAAGCTGTCTGCGCTGGCCTTCAAGCTGATGACCGATCCTTATGTGGGTCAGTTGACGTTCGTGCGCGTGTACTCGGGTGTACTGAAGAAGGGCGACTCGGTTTTTAACCCTGTCAAGGGTAGGAAAGAGCGCATTGGCCGTATTGTGCAAATGCACGCCAACAACCGTCTGGAAGTTGAGGAAATCCGCGCTGGCGACATCGCTGCCTGTGTTGGTCTGAAGGACGTGACCACCGGCGAAACGCTGTGTGATCCCGAAGACATCATCATGCTCGAACGCATGGTGTTCCCCGAGCCGGTGATTGCACAGGCCGTTGAGCCCAAGACCAAGACAGACCAGGAAAAGATGGGTATCGCGTTGCAGCGTCTGGCTGCAGAAGATCCTTCGTTCCGCGTCAAGACCGACGAAGAGTCGGGTCAGACCATCATTGCCGGTATGGGCGAGTTGCACCTCGAAATCATCGTTGATCGCATGAAGCGCGAGTTCGGTGTTGAGGCCAATGTGGGCAAGCCGCAGGTGGCTTACCGCGAGACCATCCGCAAGACCGTGGAAGACTCTGAAGGCAAGTTTGTGCGCCAGTCCGGCGGCAAGGGCCAGTACGGACACGTGGTCTTCAAAATTGAGCCCAACGAGCCAGGCAAGGGCTTTGAGTTCGTCGACGCGATCAAGGGCGGTGTGGTGCCGCGCGAATACATTCCGGCGGTGGAAAAAGGCGTGATCGAAGCCCTGACCACCGGTGTGCTGGCGGGCTACCCCGTGGTGGACGTCAAGGTCACCTTGCATTTCGGTTCGTACCACGACGTGGACTCATCCGAAATGGCCTTCAAGATGGCCGCCATCTTTGGTTTCAAGGAAGGCTGCCGCAAGGCCAGCCCGGTGATTCTTGAGCCCATGATGTCGGTGGAAGTCGAAACCCCCGAAGACTACGCCGGCAACGTGATGGGCGATCTGTCCAGCCGTCGCGGCATGGTGCAGGGCATGGAAGACATGGTGGGTGGCGGCAAGGCCATCAAGGCGGAGGTGCCACTGTCGGAGATGTTCGGTTACTCGACCACGCTGCGTTCTGCCACCCAGGGCCGCGCGACCTACTCCATGGAATTCAAGCACTACGCCGAAGCGCCGCGCAACGTGGCTGAGGCCATTGTTGCCAGCCGAGCGAAGTAAGCACGACAGCGATTCACGCCAGGTTGCGACGAAGCGGCCTGGGGTGATCCATTTTTCTGTCTTCGGCGCCGCGCAAGCGGTTGACCAGCTGCCCGTGGCAGGTCAACGCCGGAAACGTTAAACCCACACGGGCATTGTTCTTTTTAAGGTGTTTCCAAATGGCAAAAGAGAAATTTGAGCGGACCAAGCCGCACGTCAACGTCGGCACGATTGGTCACGTGGACCACGGCAAGACCACCCTGACGGC
>JAIFNE010000013.1 GCA_020047875.1 Hydrogenophaga sp. | reverse complement strand
GCCGGCGAGGGTCATAGTCCAAGCGTGACATCAGCGACCACACAGGCCACCAAAGGTGAGCTTTTACAGGGACCGGCTGCAGAACACCTCAGCGACCGCCCTCTTCCCCAGCGAGATTATGCGTCGCCGGCACTCCTCTGGCCGTCAAAGGTGAAGGTTCGGAGCGTGTTGGTAAATGCGAGGGCTGGATTGCAGCGATGGACCGGCCCTTCAAGGCACAATGTCAAAAACCCGTGTGACAGCGGTTTGCCCGGCCCCGCGCCGGGCTTCTTTTTGGGAGAGATCGATCCAATGGTGCGCCGTCTGATTTTGGTGTTGTTGTGCGCTCTGGTGACGTCGCCCGTCTGGGCCGACATACTGATCGGCAAGGTGGTCGCCGTGGCTGATGGTGACACCATCACCGTGCTCGACGGGTCCAGGACACAGCACAAGATCCGCCTGGCGGGCATCGACACCCCTGAGAGAAAGCAGCCTTTTGGCCAGCGGGCTAAGGAGAAGCTCTCAGACCTCGTTTTCGGAAAAACCGTAGAAGTCGAAATCGACAAGGTAGACCGGTACGGTCGCAGCATCGGCAAGGTTGTGATCGACGGTCGTGATGCCAACTTGGCCATGGTCACAGCGGGTCTCGCCTGGCACTACAAAAAGTACCAGACGGAACAGTCCGCATCAGACCGTCGTTTGTATTCCCGTGCGGAAGATGATGCGCGAGCTGGCCGGCTGGGCCTGTGGCGCGAGCCCGAGCCGATAGCGCCTTGGGACTGGCGACGGGGAGAGCGATAGATTGCCACGGCAGCGCCATCAAAACTCCCAGTTGAACAAATGTGAGCGCATTCCCCGCCGTCGGCGCACGCCAGGGTGGGGTCGAGCGAACGGCGCTGCCTACAGCGCCAGTTTCCCTTGATAACTCGCCGATCACTGGTTAAATTTACAGTATGCAAATCGGCAACCGATTCCGGCTTTACCCCACGGCAGTGCAGATACAGATCCTGCTTGCCTGGATCGGCTGCCAGCGCTTCATCTACAACGCCAAGGTGGGTGAGGATCGGTACTTTCGGCGCTTTGCTCGCCAGTCTCTGGCGCATGCCGGGCAGTACGCGCCCATCGACCAGCAGTACAGCCACTTCAAGACCGATCTCACGCCCTGGTTGAGCGAGGTGCCCAGCCAGGTGCTGCGCAACGGGGCCGTGCTGTGGAAACAGGCCTACGGCCGCTTCTTCTCCAAACTCGCCGGGCGCCCAGGCATCCACCGAAAGACAGGTGAACAGTCGGTGTGGCTTACATCCGAACTCTTTGTCTTCAAGCCTGTCATCGATGCCCAGACAGGCGAGACCCTTGCGCACCGTCTGTTCGTCGGTACGGGCAAGTTTCCTGTGGGCGAGATCGAGCTTTGCGCTCATCGCAAATTCCAGCCACCGGCAAGCATCCACATCAGCGTGCACGCCGGGCGTTGGCACGTTTCATTCAGCGCTGATGATGGGCTCAATGAGTCAAGCGAAGAAGAGACGCTGGAGTGGCTGGGACAGCACAGCCAGGATGTGCTGCGCGCGATGACGCTCGGTCTTGATCGCGGCGTCAAGATGCCGCTGGCCACCAGCGACGAACGGGCCTTCGACTTGCTTCCCATCCAGCGCAAGCGCCTCGCTGCACAAGAGAGGCACAAGAAGCGTTGGCAGCGCCGCCAAGCACGACGCCAGAAGGGGTCAAGCAACTGGCGCAAAGCCAAGAACCAGGTGGCGCGCCGCCAGCGTTACGCAAAGGATGTGCGCCAAGAGCTGGCGCATCAGAGCAGTCACGCACTGGCCAGCGATGAGCGCTACAAGCTATTCGTGTTCGAGGCACTCAAAATCCAGAACATGACACGTCGCCCCAAGGCAAAGAAGGACGATACAGGGCGCTGGGCAAAGAATGGCGCCACTGCCAAGAGTGGGTTGGCCAAATCCATCCTGGGCTCAGCCTGGGGTCAAACGAAGATCTACCTGGGATACAAAGCCCGCAGGGCCGGCAAGCTCTGCATCGAAGTGCCAGCCTTCTACTCCTCACAGGAATGTGCCGCATGCGGCCACGTTCATTCAGACAACCGGATCAGCCAGTCCGAGTTCGTCTGCCAAAGCTGTGGACTCGTTGCTCATGCCGACTTCAATGCGGCCCGCGTCATTGCCATGCGCGGTGCCCGTCTGATTGCGTCGGGGGAGTACAAGAGAAAAGAGAAGAAGCGCGTTGCGATCCGAAAGAAAACGGTAGGGGCGGAAAGCTCCGAACCGACGGCTGGTGAGACCGCGGTAAGACGCGATGCTGGAAACAGCCTCGCGCACTGGTCGCAGACCCAGGAAACCCCCGCTATAGCCCTGGCTTAGCGGCGGGAGAATTCATCCTTTGCCGCCCGCGTGTGAACTGACGCCGGAGCGTGCGGGGCGGCTGCTGAGCCTGGTAGGCAGCCACACTGTACGAGCGGGGTAGTTGCGATACAATGTATCTCAATCAATCGCAACAGGAGGCCATCATGGCTGGTACCACCACAATGGTCCACGTTCGGGTGGACGAAAACCTCAAGGCGCAGGCTGCGGAAACGCTGGCCTCTATGGGCCTGACCGTTTCTGATGCGATCCGCGTGTTCCTGACCCGTGTCGTTGCCGACAACGAACTGCCGTTCGCGCTCAAGGCGCCGAACGCCACCAGTCGCGTCGCCATCGCCGAGGCCAACGCGATCATCAAGAGCCGTCGCACTCGCTTCACAACTGCCGACGCCTTGCTGAATGACCTCGAAGAAGCCAGCCGCAAGTAAGCGGGCAAACCTGCCACGCGCGTCGGACTACACCAAGGACTTCCTCAAGGACTGGCGGCGCCTATCCCACTCCGGCCGGTACGACATGAACCGGCTGAAAGAGGCCATGACGCTGCTGATCGGCAACGACGGGCCGCTGCTGCCTGAATGGCTCGATCACGCCCTGATGGGTGACTGGGCAGGCCATCGTGAATGCCACGTCGGCGGCGACTTCTTGCTCATTTACACCCTCGACGACTCGGGCAAAAGCGGCCTGGTCGTTTTCGTGCGCAGCGGGACGCACTCTGAGCTGTTCTCGTAGCCGGAAAGCAAGACCCCCCGCGCCGACGAGACCGGCTTCATAGCGGGAGCTTTCTCTACACACCGTTGCCGTCCGACAACTGCGCCACCGCAGAGAGCAGTCTTTTGGCGTTCGTCGGGTTGCGCAAAAGGTAGTCGGTTTCTTCCCCGCCCAACTTGTCCTTGATGTCCGCAATGCGAGGTAGCTCGCTGAGGAATGCCCGCGTCGACATCACGTGCGCATTACCAAGCACTGGCGAGACCTCGCGCAAGAAGTAGTCGTCTTCTGCCAGGACGAGTACCAGCGACCCTCGCGGCTGGCCGACCAGATTGCGGATGTACTGGATGGTGGCCAGCCCTCCCAGGTTTTCTGGCATCTCCAGGTCGACGCCCAGACGCCTGGCCAACTCTGGAGCCCTGGCCAGGCGCTCCTTCGCCTCGAAGAGCATTTTGTGGCTTCTTCCGAGGCGGGTTTCTTCGATCTCGATGTGACCAGCATGGGTGCCGATGAACAGGCGCCCGTGAGCGTCTGGTGCAGCTCAGCCAGATAGCTCTCGTTGATCGAAGTCGTGGCATCTGTGCGCATAACAATCGAAAACGCCTCGCGCAGATTCATCAGCATCTTGGCGTCGGCGTACCGCTTGCCGCCTGCGGTCACACCCAGCCTGAGCAGGTTGTCGGCATCAATCCGGTCGTAGGAATTGCCCTCGAGCACTTCGCGTCGGTCATCAGATGATCGAGGATTTCCACCCTTTTTTGATCGTGCTCAGCCCAGTCTGGGTATCCCCCAGACAGGGGAGTTGGCGCTGTGTTTTTGGATGACTTTGCTATCGATAAAATATGTTATCAATAGTAAAAGGAGTGGCGCGTGAATCTTGTGATCGCATCACGATCCGGCTTGCTGACCCAGGCCGAATTTCACCGACTGGTCGATGTGCCGCCCGAGGCCCAATGGTTTGCCAACCTGGCCAGCGTCCAGACCCGGCGCGCCTACCAGGCTGACATCAAGGCCTTCATGGCGTTTGTGGGGATTCAGTCGCTAGAAGAATTCCGGACTGTAGCCCGTGGCCATGTGCTGGCCTGGCGCGCCGATCTGGAAAAACAAGGTCTGGCCGGATCCAGCATCCGGCGGAAGCTGGCAGCGCTGGCTTCTTTGTTTGAGTACCTGTGTGACTGCAACGCCGTCACCCACAACCCGGTCAAAGGTGTGAAGCGGCCCAAGATCGACAGCTACGAAGGCAAGACACCGGCCCTCGGCGATGCTCAAGTTCGCCAGCTGCTGGAGGCACCCCCGGCGGATACCCTGAAGGGCAAGCGGGATCGGGCAATTCTGTCGGTTCTGCTGTTTCACGCCTTGCGCCGCGAAGAGCTGACACACCTTCTGGTGAAGGACTTCAACCACCAGCGCCGAGGAGTACCTCACCTGCGGGTGCATGGCAAAGGGGGCAAGCTGCGCTACATCCCCGCGCATTCAATCACCTTGCGCTTGGTGAGCGAGTACCTGAAGCACGCCGGCCATGGTGCTGACCTGGACGGGCCGCTGTTTCGTCCGATTCGCAACCAGATGACCGGAGATTATGAGAAAGGCAAGGCCACAGCCTTGTCTCCTGGTGGTGTGTATTCAGAGGTGGTGGTGCGCTACATGAAGCAGCTGGGCATCACCGAGGGGAACATGGGGCCACATGCCTTGCGGACCACGGCCGCCACCTGTGCACTGGAGCACAACGCAGACATCGCCAAGGTCCAGGAGTGGCTGGGCCACGCCAACATCAGCACGACCAAGCTTTACGACCGCCGGGTGAGCAAGCCGGAGGAGTCGCCGACGTTTCGGGTGACGTACTGAGTTTTCCCAGTAAACCGAAAGCCCCGAACGACCAAGCAGCGCCTGGCCGGCGCGATGACACAAAAAAGGCCCGCACGGGCTTGGAATACACACCCGCAAGCTCCATTGCAAACATCGTGCGCAAGCGCCTGCTGGTGCCCTTCAACGAGCGACGGTGTTCAACGCGGATGCCAATGCCACGCTCAAGCGGCCAACGATAGCGGGCAAAGGTTCTGACCAAGAACGCCGCGCAAGCCCCTCGCTTCAGCCATGGGGTGAGCGGCCAGTAACTTTTCTTCCCTCATTGGCTTTGTCTTGCTGATACTGTTTATCCAACCAGTAAAATGCTGCGG
>JAIFNE010000075.1 GCA_020047875.1 Hydrogenophaga sp. | reverse complement strand
GGGTGCTCCCAATCCGTTCGCCCTGAGCCTGTCGAAGGGCGGCGCACGGAACAATGCAAGAGGGCTTCGACAGGCTCAGCCCGAACGGGAGAGTGGTTCAGCCAGCAGAAAACGCCGCGTAAGCGGTTTCGTCCAGCAGGGCATCGACCTGAGCGGGGTCGGACAGCTTCACCTTGAAGAACCAGCCCGCGGCCAGCGGATCGCTGTTGGCCAGCGACGGATCGCCGAGCAGGGCTTCGTTGATCTCGGTCACCTCACCGCTGACCGGCATGTAAACGTCGGCCGCTGCCTTGACCGACTCGACCACGCCCGCATCAACGAACACCACATCACCGAGCGCGTCCTGTGCGTGGTGGGTGATGCCGACGGTGGCGATGTCGCCTTCAACGCGGATCCATTCGTGGTCTTCGGTGTACTTGGTGGTCATGGGTTCCTTGCAAAAAAGTCTTCATTCCGTTCGCCCTGAGCCTGTCGAATGGGCGCGAGACGGTTGGGAGGGGGCCTCGACAGGCTCAGCCCGAAAGGGCGCTTTTCTAACCCCGGAAATACCGGTTCGGCACGAACGGCATGGCCGCAACTTGCATGGGCACGGGCTTGCCGCGCACGATGGCCTGTAAGCGGGTGCCGATCGCCGCCAGCCCGGGGCTGACATAGCCCATGGCCACCGGTTGGTCGGCGCTCGGCCCGAGCAGGCCGCTGGTGACCTCGCCGATGGTCGAGCCGTCGAGCGACTGGAGTTCGGTGTGTTCCCGCACGGGCACGCGCTCCAGCGCCATCAGGCCCACCCGCTTTCGCGTGATCGGCGCGCTGCCGTCGAGCTGGGCGAGCACGCGCTCGGCACCCGGAAAACCGCCAGCGCGTGCGCCACCCGTGCGGCGCACCTTTTGCATCGCCCAGTTCAGCGCCGCTTCCACCGGTGTGGTGGTGGTGTCGATGTCCTGTCCGTACAGGCACAGGCCAGCCTCCAGGCGCAGCGAATTGCGCGCGCCCAGGCCCACGGGTTTGACCTCTGGCTGCGCCAGCAGGGTGCGGGCGAAAGCCTCGGCATGGTCCGCGGGCAGCGAAATTTCGAAGCCGTCCTCGCCGGTGTAGCCGCTGCGGGTGATGAACAGGTTGGCACCTGCCCAGACAAACGCGGCACCGGTCATGAATACCAGCTTCTCGGCGCCGGGCAGCAGGCGCTGCAGGGCGGTCACGGCCTGCGGTCCTTGCAGGGCAAGCAAGGCACGGTCGAACTGCGCGTCTACATGGCAGAGCGGGCCGATGGTGGCTTGGATGTGGGCCAGGTCGCCATGTTTGCAGGCGCCGTTGACGATCACAAAAATGTCTTCGCCGCGGTTGACGAACATCAGGTCATCGATGATGCCGCCCGCTTCGTTGAGCAGCAGGCCGTAGCGCTGTTTGCCCACTGGCAGGTCGATCACATCGACCGGCATCAGCGTCTCAAACGCCGAGGCCGCGTCGCTGCCCACCAGGCGCAGCTGACCCATGTGGGACACGTCGAACAGGCCTGCCGCTGCGCGCGTGTGCAGGTGTTCCTGCATCAGGCCCAGTCCCGGGCCCTGGTACTGCACCGGCATCGAATACCCGGCAAACGGCACCATGCGGGCGCCGAGTTCGAGGTGCAGGGCGTGCAGCGGGGTCTGGAGCAATTCGACGGGGGTGGGAGCTGTGGACACGGCGCGCTTTCAGGTGGCGTTGAGGCAGAGCCCAGGGCGCAATTTACCTGAGAGATTCGCGCGGGCGATGCCGCGTTTGCTCCTTCGGTGGACCTTCTCCGGGGAAGGCCTCTCTCCAGGGGGGAACACCCGCTGTAAAGCAAGTGCTTGCCAGTCCTTTTGCCTGAGCGTTCAGAGCCCGCTCGCTGCTGCAACGCGGACCTCCTGCGCCTTCGGCGGCCCCGCATCGGGGCTCTCTCCTGACGTGCCGGATTCTAAGCCAGCCCAATCGACCCGCGTAGCGACGAAGCGTGGGGGCCAACGGGCCAGACGCCGGGCCGCCCCAAGGCAGGCCCAACCCCCTCGGGGGGCAGCGACCCGCGCAGCGGCGGAGCGTGGGGGCAGCAGATACCGCGCCGGGCCGCCCCAAGCGGGATCAGCCCCCCTCGGGGGGCAGCGGACCACGCGAAGCGGGGAAGCGTGGGGGCAGCAGATACCGCGCCGGGCCGCCCCAAGCGGGATCAGCCCCCTCGGGGGGCAGCGGACCACGCGAAGCGGGGAAGCGTGGGGGCAACTACATCCCCGCGTAGTTCGGTCCGCCGCCGCCCTCGGGCGTGACCCAGACGATGTTCTGGGTCGGGTCCTTGATGTCGCAGGTCTTGCAGTGCACGCAGTTCTGCGCATTGATCTGCAGCCGATCGGTGTTGTCTTCGTTCTTCACGTACTCGTACACGCCGGCCGGGCAGTAGCGGCTCTCTGGCCCGGCATAGGTGGCCAGGTTGATCCTCACCGGCACGCTGGCGTCTTTCAACGTCAGGTGCGCTGGTTGCTGCTCTTCGTGGTTGGTGTTGGAGACGAACACGCTGGAGAGACGGTCGAAGGTGAGCTTGCCATCGGGCTTGGGGTAGCTGATCTGCGGCATTTCGGCGGCCGGGCGCAGCATGGTGTGGTCGGCCTGCGTGCGGTGGATGGTCCAGGGCGGGGTGCTGACGCCTACCTTGGGCAGGAACCACTGCTCGATGCCGGTCATGAGCGCGCCCACCGTGCTGCCTTTTTTGAACCACTGTTTGAAGTTGCGCGACTGGTGCAGTTCGGTATGCAGCCAGCTTTTCTCGAAGGCTGCGGGGAAGTCGGCCAGCTCGTCGCTGCTGCGGCCAGCGGCCAACGCGCTGAACGCGGCTTCTGCCGCCAGCATGCCGCTCTTGATGGCAGCGTGGCTGCCCTTGATGCGCGCAGCGTTCAGGAAACCCGCGTTGCAACCCACCAGCGCACCGCCCGGAAACACCGTTTTGGGCAACGACAGCAGACCGCCTGCGGTGATGGCGCGCGCGCCATACCCCAGGCGCTTTCCGCCCTCGATATGGGCGCGGATGGCTGGGTGCGTTTTCCAGCGCTGCATCTCTTCAAACGGCGAGAGCCACGGGTTCTTGTAGTCGAGGCCGGTCACGAAGCCCAGCGTGACCTTGTTGCCTTCGAGGTGGTAGAGAAAGCCGCCGCCGTAGGTGTCGTTGTCCATCGGCCAGCCGGCGGTGTGCACCACTTTGCCGGGCTGGGCCTTGTCCGCCGGCACTTCCCACAGCTCCTTGATGCCAATGGCGTAGCTCTGCGGGTCTTTGCCGTCGTCCAGACCAAACTTCGCAATGAGCTGTTTGCCCAAGTTGCCGCGCGCACCCTCGGCAAACACGGTGTACTTGGCGTGCAGCTCCATGCCGAGCTGGAAGTTCTCGGTGGGCTCGCCGTTTTTGCCCACGCCCAGGTTGCCCGTGGCCACGCCTTTGACCGCACCGGCATCGTCATACAGGACTTCGGCTGCCGCGAAGCCGGCAAAGATTTCCACGCCTGCTGCTTCGGCCTGCTCGGCGAGCCACTTGGTGACTGCACCCAGGCTGATCACGTAGCAGCCGTGGTTGTGGAAGTTGCGCGGTACCAAAAAGTCGGGCGTGCGCTTGTGGCCGGTTTCGTTCAGGAACAGCACGTCGTCGCCCGTCACCGGCTGGTTGAGTGGCGCGCCGCGTGTTTTCCAGTCGGGCAGCAGCTCGGTCAGCGCTTTGGGGTCCATCACCGCGCCGCTCAGAATGTGCGCGCCCGCCTCGGAGCCTTTTTCCAGCACGCACACGTTGACTTCGCTGCCCTTTTCGGTCGCCAGCTGCTTGAGGCGGATCGCGGTGGCCAGGCCGGCCGGGCCGGCGCCGACGATCACCACGTCGTACTCCATCGCTTCTCGCGGGCCGTGGGTGCTGATGAGGTCGTCTTGCGTCATGTGTGGTGTCCTTGCCGAGGGGTTGTCGGTGGCGCAGTAGCGCCATCGTGAGCGGTCTCCCCCTCTGTCGTGGCGGGGACCGCAAGCCAAAACGATTTTAGGGGGCTTGCGCGCACAATCTCTCTCGCACAAGGCGCGCCGCGGGGGCGTTGCTCCACTTTCGAGGAGATTCTCTAATGGCATACAGCCTGGATTTGTCGGGTCGTGTCGCGCTGGTCACCGGCGCATCGGGTGGCCTGGGCGAGCAGTTTGCCAAGACCCTGGCCAAGGCGGGCGCAGCCGTGGTGCTGGCCAGTCGCCGAACCGACCGCCTGATGGAACTGCGTGCGCGCATCGAGGCCGATGGCGGGGATGCCCATGTGGTTGCGCTGGATGTCACGGACACCACCTCCATCAAGGCGGCCGTGGCCCACGCCGAAACCGAGGTCGGCGCGATCGACATTCTGGTGAACAACTCGGGCGTGAGCACCACGCAGCGCCTGCAGGACGTGACCGAGGACGACTACGACTTCATGTTCAACACCAACACCAAGGGCGCCTTCTTCGTGGCGCAGGAGGTGGCCAAGCGCATGCTGGCGCGCGCCAAGGGCGCGGCCCCGGGCACCTACGTGGGCGGACGCATCATCAACATCGCGTCCATGGCGGGTCTCAAGGTGTTGCCGCAGATTGGCGTGTATCCGTGGTGCAGATGACCAAGGCCATGGCGGTGGAGTGGGGCCGCTTTGGCATCAACGTCAACGCCATCTGCCCCGGCTACATCGACACCGAAATCAACCACGCCCACTGGCAGACCGAGCAGGGGCAAAAGCTGATCGCTATGTTGCCCCGCAAGCGGGTTGGCCAGCCCGCCGATCTGGACGCCTTGCTGGTGATGCTGTGTGCCAGCGAGAGCCATTTCATCAACGGCGCGGTGATCGCAGCCGATGACGGGTTTGGAGTCTGAGTATTCCCCCCCCTGCGCCGCTGCGCGGCTTCCCCCCAAGGGGACGCCGCCCTTCGCCTGGCAAAGCCAGATCGTCGGCGGCCGCTGGGTGGCTCCACCTCTCGCGCTTACTCCGCGCATGGGGCGCGTTCTGAGCTTAGCGTGAGGTTTTTCTGTGATGTCTGAATGGAATTGAAACTGAATTGAACTCAACCACTGTTTCCATCGCGCCGGGCGTGCCGCCTGGCATCACCACGGGTGTGCTCGCCGGTCTGGGTGCCGGTGCGCTGTGGGGCCTGGCGTTTGTGGCGCCGCTTATGGCGCCTGGTTTTGGCTCGGTGGACATCACGGTGGGGCGCTACCTCGCCTGCGCGGCCTTGTCGTTGCTGCTGATCGGGTGGTCTTTCG
>JAIFNE010000037.1 GCA_020047875.1 Hydrogenophaga sp. | reverse complement strand
CCATAGCTGTTCAGGCGCGCATACCGCCTCTCGACCAGTTCCTCGGTCTTGAGGTCGGCCAACTGCCGCCACGCGTCGTTGAGCGCGCGCTTGAGAAAAGCCGCCATCTGCTTGTGGTCGCGGTGGGCGCCGCCCACCGGCTCGCTCACGATCTTGTCCACCAGACCGAGCGCCTTGAGCCGGTGCGCGGTGATGCCCAGGGCATCGGCAGCGTCGCTGGCGCGGTCGCTGGTTTTCCACAGAATCGAGGCGCAGCCCTCGGGGCTGATCACCGAATACACCGCGTACTGAAGCATCAGCACCTGATCGGCCACCGAAATCGCCAGCGCGCCGCCCGACCCGCCCTCACCGATGATGGTGGAGATGATAGGCACCTCCAGCTGCGCCATCTCGAAAATGTTGCGGCCAATGGCTTCCGACTGCCCGCGCTCTTCGGCGTCAATACCCGGGTAGGCACCCGGCGTGTCGACAAACGTGAACACCGGTAGACGGAACTTTTCCGCCAGCTTCATCAGCCGCAGTGCCTTGCGGTAACCCTCGGGCTTGGTCATGCCAAAGTTGCGCAGGCTGCGCTCCTTGGTGTCGCGGCCCTTCTGATGCCCCAGCACCATGCAGGGCTGGCCGTTGAATCGCGCCAGACCGCCCACGATGGCAAGGTCGTCGGCGAAATGGCGGTCGCCGTGCAGCTCCTGGAAGTGGGTGAAGATGTCGCGCACGTAATCCAGCGTGTAGGGCCGGTCGGCATGGCGCGCGATCTTGGTGATCTGCCACGGCGTGAGGTTGCTGTAGATGTCTTTGGTGAGCTGCAGGCTCTTGCCGGAGAGCTGCTCGATCTCTTCGGAAATGTCGACCGCCGATTCGGTCTGCACATACCGCAATTCGTCGATCTTGCTTTCGAGTTCCGCGATCGGCTGCTCGAAATCAAGGAAGGTTTTTTTGGCCAAGGTAAGGCTCCTGTGGTCTTGGGCGACCCGGCTGCGCGCAATGTATCCGCTGGCGCCAGCCCGGGATCGGGGCGCTGCGTCAGCCCGGCACCGGTTATCGACGACGTCTTCTGGTCTTCAGTACGACACGGGAGCGGGGTCCAGCGAGCGCCAAATATACCAAGTCGCCACGCTGCAAAACGGTGCCCACGGCGCGGCGAGCTCGCGGATTTCGCTGCGGCTGACCGGCTCGCCAGAGAAATAGCGCTGGCTGATCCCGTTTTGCAAACCCACATCGTCCAGCGGTAGCACATTGGGCCGCAGCAGATGGAACAGCAGGAACATCTCGGCCGTCCAGCGGCCGATGCCGCGGATCGCCACCAGCTCGGTGATGATGGCCTCGTCGTCCATGTCGTTCCAGGCGTCCACATGCACCTGGTGGTTGGCGAAGTGCAGCGCCAGATCCACCAAATACTCGACCTTGCGGGCCGACAAGCCCGCCGCCCGCATGTCGTCCACCTTGAGCTTGAGGACCTGCGCGGGGACCATTTTTCGCGGCAGCGCCTCGAAACGGTCCCACACCGACTGCGCCGCCTTGACCGAAATCTGCTGGCCAACGATGCTGCGCGCCAGCGTGACAAAGGCATCGCCGCGCGATTGCAGACACACGCCCGCGTGCTGCGGAATCAGCTTTTTCATCACCCGGTCACGCTTCATCAGGTGCTTGCAGGCGTCGGCCCAGTAGGCCGGCGCGTTGCCGCCAAAGTCCAGCGACGGCGTGGTAACCATCAGGCACGCTCCCAGGTGGTGCCGCCTGGGCCGTCCTTGAGCACCACGCCCTGCGCGAGCAGATCTTGGCGGATGCGGTCGGCCTCCGCAAAGTTCTTCGCGGCTTTCGCGGTGGCGCGGGCGGCAATCTGGTGTGCAACCGTGGCCTCGTCCATCGCCTGCACGCGCCCCGCGCCCTGCAGATAACCAGCGGGGTCACTCTGCAGAAGGCCCTGCGGTTGACCTCGCTCGCCAGATCAAACAGCACCGCGATCGCCTCCGGCGTGCCGAAATCTTCGTTCATCGCGGCGCGAAAGCGCTGGGCAAACGGCTGAGTCCAGTCGATCTCGTTTGGCACCAGAGGCGGCACCGAAGCCAGCGTGGTGTAGAGGCGTTTCAGGGCGCTGCGGGCATCGTCGAGGTGGGCATCGCTGTAGTTCAGCGGGCTGCGGTAATGGGTGCGCACCATGAAGAAACGCAGGGTTTCGGCGTCGTAGCGCTGCAGCACATCATGGTGAAGAAATTGCCCAGGCTCTTGGACATCTTTTCGTTGTCCACCCGCACAAAGCCGTTGTGCACCCAGAAGCGAGCCAGGGGCTGACCGGTGGCGCCCTCGGACTGCGCGATCTCGTTCTCGTGGTGCGGAAACTGCAGATCCGCGCCGCCGCCATGGATGTCGAAAGTTTCGCCCAGCAGCGCGCCGCACATGGCCGAACACTCGATGTGCCAGCCTGGGCGGCCCGGCCCGTAATCGCTGGGCCACTGCGCCTCGGCGGGTTCATCGGGCTTGGCGGCCTTCCACAGCACGAAGTCCAGCGGGTCATTCTTCTCGCTGTCCACGGCCACCCGTTCGCCAGCGCGCAAGTCGTCCAGCGATTTGCCCGACAGCTTGCCGTAGCCAGGGAATTTGCGCACCGCAAAATTCACATCGCCCCCCTCGGCGCGGTAGGCCAGCCCCCTGGACTCCAGTCGCTCAATGAGCCCCAGCATCTGCGGCACATAGTCGGTCGCGCGCGGCTCCACCGTGGGCGGCTCAATGCCGAGTGCTGCGATGTCCTGATGCATCGCCTGGGTCATCTCGCGGGTCAGCTCGCGCAGGGTAATGCCGCGCTCCACCGCGCGCCGAATGATCTTGTCGTCGATGTCGGTGATGTTGCGCACATAGGTCACCCGGTAACCGCTCACCTTGAGCCACCGTTGCACGATGTCAAACGCCATCATCATGCGGGCGTGGCCGATGTGGCATAGGTCGTAAATGGTCATGCCGCAGACGTACATGCGGACGTGACCGGGCTCCAGCGGTTCGAACGCCTCCAGACGCCGAGCCAGGGTGTTGTAGATTTTCAGCGTCATGTCGGGTGGGAAGCAGGAGGTCTGGGCGAAGAGCCCGGCAGCGACCTGGGGCGGCGGCGGGTGCCGGGAGCACCGGGCCGGTGGCCTTGCCATGCGGGTGCGTTGGGACCCCTCAGATACAATTGGCAAGTATAGCCAGCAAGCTGCTGGAACCCTGCGAATGCGGTGCTCGCAGTGCCTTGGCGTCGTCCCGAGGCGGGCCTGTGCAGTGGCTGTGTCCGACGACCGAGGTCTTATGTTGCCACCCCAAACTCCCCCGCCCCGACCCACTGTGCGCCGCACCCATCAATGGTCGATCTGGCGCGGGTTTGTGCTGGCTTCCGTGGTGTGGGCATCGCTGGGAGCCACCGTGGCCCGGGCACAGGCCGACGACTACGCCGAGGTCAATCGGCTGCTGCGTGCGGGCCAGCTCAACCAGGCAATGGGCAGGGTCGAACAGTATCTCGCCACCAATCCGCGCGACCCGCAGATGCGCTTCATGAAGGGCGTGATCCAGACCGAGAGCGGCAAGCCCGCCGACGCCATCACCACCTTCACCAAACTCACCGAAGATTTTCCAGAGCTGCCCGAGCCTTACAACAACCTCGCGGTGCTCTATGCGGGCCAGAGCCAGTTTGACAAGGCCCGAACCGCCCTCGAAATGGCGATCCGCACCAACCCGAGTTACGCCACTGCCCACGAAAACCTGGGCGACGTCTATGCCAAGCTCGCCAGTCAGGCCTACAGCAAGGCGCTGCAGCTCGACATCAACAGCAGCGGCGTACCGCCCAAACTCAGTCTGATTCGCAACCTTTTCAACAGCGCTGGCGGCGCAACCTCAGCCGGCGGGGTGGTCGCGGCCAGAGCTGCTGCGACCCCGGCCGTGGTGGTGCCCGCCCAGGCAGCGCCAGCGCCACCTACCAACCCGCCAACCGCCGCCGCGCCAGCCGCCAACGACCCGTCCGAGGTGCAGGCGGCGGTCGCGGCCTGGGCCAAAGCATGGTCAAGCCGGAACATGGAGGCGTATCTCGGCGCCTATGCGCCCAGCTTCACCCCCTCTGGCGGTCAGAGCCGCAGTGACTGGGCGGCGGATCGTAAGGCGCGCATCGTGCCGCGCAGCCGCATCGGGGTCGGCATCAAGGATCTATCGGTCGACGTCAAGGGTGACCGTGCCACCGCGCGTTTCCAGCAAGCCTACAGCTCCGACACACTCAATGTGACGAGCCGCAAGACACTGGAGTTTGTGCGCAGTGGGGGCCGCTGGCTGATCGTTCGCGAATCCACAGGCTCCTGATGGGCGGTCGCCGATCCTCGCAGCGCGGCCAGGCCAGCGTCGCGACTCCCTCCCAGAGCCCAGGCAACATTGCCTTGCCGCGATCGGCTTGGCTGGCTTTCTTGCTGGGATCGGCGGTGGTCGGCGTGCTGACACTGACGTCCTGGCTGCGCCCCGATCGCGACGCCACCGACGTTCAAGCGGGCGTTTTTTTGCCTGACGATTCCCCCGGGCTGATCAACAGTGCACTGGCCAGCATACGACCCAGCCCCACGCCACAGGCCAGGGCGGCACGGGCCGGGCTCGAACTTCAGCCCCTGACAGACGCCACCCTGGAGCGCACCCGCCCCCTGCTTGGCCAGGCCGAGGCTCGGCTGATCGGTATCTATCGCCTGATTCAGCAGGCCAGGCCGCGCGACGCATTGCTCGAGGCTGAGGCCTTGGCGCGCGACCATCCCAACTTTCAGCTGGCTCAGTTGGTGCTCGGCGATCTGCTCAACATGCAGACGCGTCCGGTCAAACAGCTCGGTGAGGTGACCGATACCCATGCACTCGCTGCCAGCGAGCCGCTGAGGGCGCTGCGTGAGCAATCGCACCGCCGGCTTGCAGCCCTGACCGAGCGCCCGCCCGAAGGCAGCGTACCCAGCCAGTTCCTGACGCTGTCCGCCAGCAGCCGTCATGCCATCGCGGTCGACGCGTCCCGCTCGCGTCTGTACCTTTTCGAGAACATGGCAAGTCCGTCGGCTGACACCAGCGGTCGCGCTTCTGCGGCGAGCATGAGGTTGGTGGCCGATTACTACATCTCGGTCGGCCAGGCGGGCATCGACAAACGCGTCGAGGGCGACTTGCGCACGCCGCTGGGCGTGTACTACATCACCAGCAGCCTCGATCCGGACAAGCTGCCCGACCTATACGGTTCGGGAGCATTGCCGATCAACTACCCGAACGTACTGGACAGACAGCGCGGCAACACGGGCAGCGGCATCTGGCTGCACGGCTCGCCCAGTGAGCAATTTGCCCGCCCGCCGCAAGCGTCCGAGGGCTGTGTGGTGCTCTCCAACCCGGATCTGGAAAGCCTGATGGAGCGCGTCAGTGTGCGCACCACGCCAGTGGTGATCGCCAGCGAGTTGCAATGGGTGCGCCCAGAAGCACTGGACTCCGAACGCGCAAGCTTCGAGGCCACGCTTGCCAACTGGCGTGCGCTCAAGGACGCTGGCGATCTGGCGCAGCTGCAACAGCTGTACTCCACCCGCTTTGAGAACCGGGGGCAGACCCTGAACGACTGGTGGCCGCGTGTTGAAGGCGAAGTCAAGGCCAAAGGTGATCGCGCGCTGCAGGTCAAAGACCTGTCGGTGCTGCGCTGGCGCGATCAGGACGACACCCTGGTGGTCACCTTCGGTGAGGTGGTCGAGGGCGCGCGTCGGGGCGTGACCAAGCGCCAGTACTGGATACGCGAAAACAACCAGTGGAAGATTTTTTTCGAAGGTACCGTCTGATGAAATCCCTCCCTCCCCACTCTCCCCTGCGTCGGCGTGCTGCACAGCTGCTGGCCGGTGCCGCGCTGGTCCTGAGCTTGCCGTTGGCAGCCACAGCGGCCGATGCGCCCAAGGTCAGGCTCAGCACCTCGGCTGGCGACATCGTGCTGGAACTCCAACCGGACAAGGCGCCCAAGTCGGTCGAGAACTTCCTGCAGTACGTCCGCGACAAGCATTACGACGGCACGGTGTTCCACCGCGTGATCGACGGCTTCATGATCCAGGGCGGCGGCTTCACCGCCGACCTGCAGCAAAAACCCACGCGCGCCCCGATTCCGCTGGAAGCCAGCAACGGCCTGAAAAACGACCGTGGCACCATCGCCATGGCGCGCACCGCCAACCCCAATTCCGCCACCGCGCAGTTCTTCATCAACCTGGTGAACAACAACCCGCTGAACGCCCCCAGCCCCGACGGTCACGGTTATGCCGTGTTCGGCAAAGTTGTGTCGGGCATGGACGTGGTGGACAAGATCAAGGGCGTTGCGGTCGGCAATCAGGGCCCGCACCAAAACGTGCCCAAAACCCCGGTCACCATCCTCAAAGCCACACTGGAGCAATAAACCATGGCCAATCCGAAAGTCGAACTG
This sequence comes from Hydrogenophaga sp., assembly GCA_020047875.1. GTDB lineage: Bacteria > Pseudomonadota > Gammaproteobacteria > Burkholderiales > Burkholderiaceae_C > Hydrogenophaga. The sequence goes on along the minus strand of JAIFNE010000037.1, from coordinate 8,964 downwards.
CACATCGCCAAGCATGGCGTGATCACCCTGGAGCTCGATGCCGACAAGGCACCGCTGTCCACCGCCAACTTTTTGTCGTACGTGAACAAGGGTCACTACAACAACACCGTTTTTCACCGCGTCATCCCCGGCTTCATGGTGCAAGGCGGCGGCTTTGAGCCGGGCATGAACCAGAAGCCCACCGACGCGCCCATCAACAACGAAGCCAACAACGGCCTGAAGAACGATCTCTACACCGTGGCCATGGCGCGCACCAACGACCCGCACTCAGCCAGCGCCCAGTTCTTCATCAACGTGTCCAACAACGGCTTCCTCAACCATACCGCCCCCAGCGCGCAGGGCTGGGGCTATGCCGTCTTTGGCAAGGTGATTGAAGGCACCGACATCGTGAAGAAGATCGAGGGCGTGCCCACCGGCAACAAAGGCCATCACGGCGATGTACCCAAAGAAGACGTGGTGATCGAGAAGGCCGTCGCCCTCTGATCGCGCAGGGCGCAGCGCCGCCCGAACCACCGCCATGCCCGACCCCACCGTCGACCGCTTTGCCCAGTGTCTCGCACCCGCGCACTGGCAAGCGGTCGACTTCATTTCCGATCTGCACCTGCACAGCGCCGACCCGGAAACCTTCGCCACCTTGCGGCGCTACCTGCAAGCCCCCCCGGCCGAGCGCGCGAGCGCGCTGTTCATCCTGGGCGACCTGTTTGAGGTCTGGGTGGGTGACGACGCACTAGGAGCCTGTCGGGCTTGGGGCGCCGAAAGCGAAAAGCGGCCCCAGCGAGGACAGTTTTTGCCTGATTTGCCGCCCCATAGCCCAGCTATGGGGCAAGAAGCGGGTAAAAAATGGACCGCTGCGGCCGCTTTGCAGCCGGCGCTCCCCAAGTCCGACAGGCTCCTAGAGCCGCAGCCTGACGACGCGCAGCAGCCCGAGCGCGCATTCCTGCGCGAAGCCATTGCCCTGCTGCGCGCCCACAGCCGCCACACGCCCACCTTCTTCCTGGCCGGCAACCGCGACTTCCTGCTCGGGCCCGACGCGCTGACCCAGGCTGGCATGACCCGTCTGAGCGATCCGACGGTGCTGCACTTCCTGGGTCAGCGCTGGCTGCTCAGCCATGGCGACGCGATGTGCCTGGAAGACACCGATTACCAGCGCTTTCGCCAGGAGGTCCGCAGCCCGGACTGGCAGCGCGCTTTTCTCGCGCGTCCGCTGGCCGAGCGCGAGGCGCTGGCCGGCGACATGCGCGCCCGCAGCGAGGCGCGCAAGCACGCGCTGGGCAACGACCCCGCGCTCTGGGCCGACGTGGACGCCACCGCTGCGCGGCAGGCTCTGCAGCGAGCCGGCGCCCACACGCTGATCCACGGCCACACGCACCGCCCAGCCGAACACGCGCTGGGGTTCGACGAGCACGGCCAGGCGTTGCAGCGGGTCGTGCTGAGCGACTGGGACGCGCGCGCCCACCCGCCCCGGGCTGAGGTGCTGCGGCTGGACGCTCGGGGCTTGAATCGCCTGCCCCTGGGCACCATGTGCCCTGCCTGATCACCTCCGCCTTCCCCCAGATGACAAGCCCCTTTGCCGCGCGGCTGCCGCGCTTCGCCCAAGCCTGGTTGCCGCGGCGCTGGCGAGCGCCGCCGCCGGTGCCCGAGCGCCTTTGGCGCCACACACTGACCCAACACCGGTTCCTCCAGGCGCTCGCCCCGCGAGAGCAGCAGCGGCTGCGCCAGCTGTGCTGCCACTTTCTGACCGAAAAGGAATTCCACGGCGCGCACGGCTTGGAGATCAGCGACGGCATCGCGCTGTCGATCGCTGCGCAGGCCTGCCTTCCCCTGCTGCACCTCGGCGGCGTGAAGCGGGCGCCAGGCCGTGACCCGCTCGCAGCGCTGGACTGGTACGACGATTTTGTGGGTATCGTGGTGCAGCCGGGCGCCGCGATCGCGCAACGCGAAGTGACCGACACCGCCGGCGTGGTGCACCGCTACCGCGAGGTGCTGGCGGGTGAGGCGATGGACCGCGGGCCCATCATGCTGAGCTGGGAGGCCGTGGAGCAGGCCGACGCGGGCGCCGAGCGGGGCCACAACGTGGTGATCCACGAATTCGTTCACAAAATGGACATGCGCGGCATCGCCATGGGCCAGCATCCGGGCGGCGCCCCACCCCTGCCACCCGGCTTTCTGGGCACACGCAGCGAGAGCGCGGCCCGAGCGCAGTGGCAGAGCGTCATGCAGCCCGCGTTTGCCGGCTTTCGGGAGGCGGTGGCCCTGGCCGAACGCTTTGGCGAAACAGCGCCCTGGCTGGACAGCTACGCAGCCAAAGACCCCGCCGAGTTTTTTGCGGTGACCTGCGAAGCCTACTTCGTCAACCGCGAACGCTTCGCCACCGAGTTCCCCACCCTGCTGCCGCTGTACGACGGCTTTTTTCGGCCCGGCAGCTGAGACCCTGCGCAGAGCGCGCTCAGCGCCCGAGCAGCTGCTTGAGCACCTGCTGCAGGCGCCTGGCCTGCGCAGCGTCGAAGGCGCTCGCAAACACCCGGGCCACGTCTTCGCCCCAGGTCTGTGCCGGGCCGGGATCGTTGCGGCGGGTGAGCAACTGAAGTTGCAGCATGCGCCGCGCGCTCAGCGCATCGGCCGGGCTGGGCACCTCCGCCGCCATTTCCAGGCGCAGCAAGGCGTCGGCCGGGGCTGCTACAGCCGGCTTGGCGAGGGCCGCCACCCAGGCGCTGCGGGCCGCCGGGCTGAGCCGGCCACCCAGCTTTTGCGTGGTGGGCAGTTGCTCGCCGTCGCGCTGCTCCCAGGCGCTCAGGAGCTGCGTCAGCACCTCGCCGTGTGCCTGTTCTGCCAGCTTGCGCAGGCTGTGCTGCGCGGCCTCCATCGCCTGGCGCTGGGCGCGAAACGCTGCATCGCCCAGGCGCGGACCGCGCGGCTCACGCTCCTCGCGCGCGCCGCGGGCGTCGCGCCAGCCACCGGCTGCGCCGTCGCGACGGGTATCTGGCCGGTCGCCACGGCGGGCGTCGCGCCCTGCGGGTTCCGCCTTCTTCATACCCGGCCGGTCGTCGCCGCGCATCGCCACCAGCTTCTTGGCCGGTGCGGCCGGCTTGGCCGGGCTGGCGGTGGGCTCAGCATCCAAGGCGGGGGCTGCCGCACTATCAGCGGGCGGCGCCTCCATGACCGATGCTTCGGCTGCGGTGTCAGACGGGGCCGACACCGCCGGGGCGGACACCGGCGCGGGCGCTGGCCGTGGTTCAACCTGCCCGGCCAGCGCTGCCTCCAGCGCCACCATGGCGCTGCGAATGCGCTGCGCATCACCGCTCTGGCTGGCTGCCTCCACCTCCCGCGAGGCATCGAGCACACGCTGGTCGTGCGCGTTGAGCGCCACCGCGGTCCGCTCGCGCTCGGTGCTCTTGCGCGCAAAGGCGGCATCGATCGGTTCGCGGAAAGCGTCCCAGAGTTTTTGCTCCTGCTTGCGGTCCATGGGCACGGCCTGCGCCTCGGCCTGCCAGCGGGCCTGCAAGGCCTTGACCGCGTCAATGCGCAGCTGCGGTGAAGCGCCCAGCGCCTGCGCCTCGTCGATCAGCGCCCGGCGCAGCGCCAGGCTGGCGGCCTGAGCGGCCTCCAGCGGGCCATGGGCGGCGTGCATGGCGTCTTTCCACTTCGGCTGCAACTCGGCGAAAGCCTTTTCGCCCAGATGACCGGCCTGGCGCCAGCGCTCAGAGAATGCGTGCAACTCGCGAGTCTGCGCTTTCCAGTCGGTGTGGTCGGCATGGGCCGCGGTCCAGGCCTTGAGTTCGTCGATCAGGCCCAGGCGCTGTGCGCGGTGCTGGTCGGCCTGCTGGCGCACCTGCGCCAGCCAGGTCTCAACGCCCTTGTGCGCCTCGTTGCAGGCCTCGTCAAACCGCTTCCACAGCCCGTGGTTGGGTTGGCCGCCCTGGTCGGTGGTTTTCCACTGCTCGCGCAGCCCCCGCAGGGTTTCCTGAAGCTTGCGGCCGCCCATGCGCTGGCCCTCGGGCACCTGCACCAGTGCCTGCACCAGCGCCTCGGCCTTGGCCACCAGCTCCTCGCGCAGCTGGTCCGCACGCCAGCGCTGCCAGCCCTCCAGCTCACCGGCCTGCGACAAGGCGGCGTGGGCGCGCGCTTCCAGCTCCGGCCCGATCAGACGGCCCTGGCTCTTGAGCAGGTTGCGCACATCGGCCGCCGCTTTGGGCGTGGCCTTGCCATGGCCCTCGGCGAGTTCTTTCTCCAGCAGCGACAACACCCGCTCCAGCTCGGCCGCTGCCTGGGCGCGCCGCTCCTGCTGGGCCTGACTTTGCTGCGCCTGCTTCTCCACCGCCGCCAGCGCGGGCTCGCCGCGCGCCTGGCGCAGTTCATCGGCCCACACCGGCACCGCGGGCAGCGGCGCCTTGGCATCGGCCTCGGCCGTCACCGCCTGCGCGAGCGCGGCGTCGAACGCCTCCCAGACCAGCTGCAGCTGCTGGCGCGAACCGTCCAGCATCGGCGGGAATTTGGCCTCCACGCACAGCCACTGCGGGTCTTCCTGCAGCGTCTGCGCCTGTTTCTGCCAGAGCGCCACGTCGGCGCGCAGCCCCTCGACGCTGCGCTGGGCTTCCCGCCACGATTTGGTTGACAGCACCTCAATACGCTGCGCCAGCAACACCGCCGCCTCGCGCTCCACCTGCACCCGATGCTGCAGGTCTTCAATGGCCTTGATGCGCTCGGCCAGCGCCTGCCTCAGCGTGGCCAGCGGCTCGCGGGAGAGCGGCGCGCCCGCGCGCGCCGCGTCGCGCTGCCAGGCCATCGCGTCGGCCAGATTCATGCGGCTCTGGTCGAGCAGGGCCTGCGCCTTCTGCGCCCAGTCCACCGCAATCTGCTCCTGGGTCTTCTGGCGCTTTTGCTCGTCGAGCTTTTCCTTCAAAGGCTTGGCCGCGCCGCGGTCGCGCTGCGACAGATCCTTGTAGACCTCTGCCATCTGCTCGTGCGTCGGCTCGGTGGCCAACCACTCACGCAAACGCGCAGCGCGCTCGCCCGAGGTGGGCGCGGAAAACGCTCCGCCGGTCAGGCTGTCCAGGGGATGGGTGCTGGCGGTGGACTTGGCGGTTTCAGACGGATTCACGGCGGACTCTGCGGGTTGGGACGGGGAAACAGGCTTGCGCAAGGAAAAGAGCGACATGGCAATGGAACTGCGGGCAGACGACAAAACGCCCGCGATGGCAAGGCGCGGGCAACCTCAGTATTGTCGCTGCCTTTGAAGGCGCCTCCCCGTGCCATGCGACCAACACAGTTCGGGGCGCTCGCGCGCAGCCGACGGTGAGCATTTTTCAGCGCCGAGCCGCCACGATGCCTCCTTATATAGAGGCACCTGCATGAACCAGGGCGACGCTGAAAAAATCTCCGTGGATGCGCGCACCCGATGTCGGGATGGGATGGCCAGGCGCAACACGCAGACGGGCCGAGTGGCCCGGCGAGGCTTTGCAACGCCGCAGCCCACCCGAGATCGGGATGTCCGCGCCGCGAGGGGCTGGTTCAGCGTTGCCCAAACTGCCCACATGGGTTGAGCAACGCCCGACAAGGCCAAGCAGTGCAAAAAAGAGAACCCCGGTGAGCTGAACCCACCGGGGTTTGATGGCGGGCACACGGCACTTGCCACCGGATTCGGCGAAGAGAGTTGGATGTCTCCGTCGCCGAGGCGCAAAAGATTGCGCCTGAGGTTTTGCCAGTGATCGAAGCGAATGCTCCTTGGCTGGCGATGCGAATCTTCACGACACGCAACGCGAGGTTACGCCTGCTCCGCAGGTGAATCAAGCCCCGGTTTGGCGCTGCGCGATCGCAATTTCCAATCACACCGGCCAAGTGGATTCAACCGCTGCAAAGTGGCTTCAAGCTGACTTACAGCTGGCTTCAACTGACCGACTTTGGGGTCTTTTCGACGCAGACGGTTACTTTCGTACGACAAACGGCAAGAGGCTCGCCAGCGCGGCGCAACCCGCGCCGTTACTGGCTTGCACGCTAGACAAGTCGACATCCACCGCCAGCGGCAGGCCTACATATACCAATTTATTATTTAGATTCAAATCAAAAACATTGACTTGGTATTTGGGTGCCCATACGATGCGCGCACTTTTGTGTTCCGGGTAAACCCGAACGCAGCTGCGCGATCCCGCAGCACCCTCCCCCGCCAGCCGGTGGAGTTTGGAATGCACACCTGACCTGTGCACACACAAGGCCCGAGGGCCGAACTGGAGCCAGACCATGAACCCAATCAACCACGTCACGCCAGAGCGAGCGCCACGCCCACAAGGCGCCATGCGCTGCGCACTGAACGACACCTACCAAGGCTTGATCGCCATCACCCACAACGGCCTGGCACTGCTCGGCACCGTGCTGGTCGTGGGCCTCATCACACTCAGCCTGAACACCGAATGGCGCAGCGCCGGCGAACAAAAGCTGCTGGGCTGGCTGATGGACCGCCAGGAAACCTTGGCCGCCGCCAGCGACGATGGCACCGACCCGATGGCCTTGACGTTTGAACCCGAACCCACCGCGGCCGACCGCGTCACCGTCGCGCTGCCCCACGAACTGCCCAAGCAGCAGGTCGCGGTGGCGATGTGGCTGAGCCGCAAATACCGGGTGGCGCCGGAGCCCCTGGGCGCCCTGGTGGCCGAAGCGTTCGAAATCGGGGAGCGGGCCAAGCTGGATCCCACGCTGCTCTTGGCCATCATGGCGATCGAATCGCGGTTCAACCCCTTTGCCCAAAGCCCCGTCGGCGCTCAAGGGCTGATGCAGGTGCTCACGCGGGTGCACACGGACAAATACGAGAACTTTGGTGGCAAGCTGGCGGCGTTTGACCCCCTGACCAACCTGCGGGTGGGCGCCAAGGTGTTGCAGGAGTGCATCAAGCGCGCGGGCTCGATCGAGGGTGGCCTGCGGCTGTATGTGGGCGCGGTCACCACCGACGGCAACTGGTATGTCGACCGGGTGATGGCCGAACACCTGCGCATTCAGAGCGTGGCACTCGGCAAACCCATGCCAACCAGCTTCCCCAGAGCCTCTGTGCCGGTGGCAGCACCGGTGGAAGAAGCACCCCAGCCGCCCGCAGCCACGCCGCTGGACACAGCCCTGGAAGCCGAGGCGCTCAAGGCGCCAACCCCTGGCGAAGCGCAGTCCCTGCAGCAATCCTGAGCCAACGCAAGCCCGTTCTACAGCCGCGCCCGGGCGCCTCGGCTAAAATTCCCGGGTGCGCAACTGGCGATAGGCGTCTTCTCGGGGGTGATTCCCACACTCCCAACGAAGCCCGCTGACGTGGCTCCCGGCCGGCCTCTTTGAAGGGCAAATCCGGGAAAACCACTGGGAAGCGCACCGCCTCCGCCCACCGTTTGTGGGCGGCGCCGTTCAGCCGTTCGCCTGGGCAGCCCGAGATTGAGTGATCAAGCACCGCCACCATGTACGACCGCACCATCCTCATCGAGCAGACCGACCCCGAGCTGTTTGCCGCCATCCAGCTCGAGAACGCGCGCCAGGAACACCACATCGAGCTGATCGCCAGCGAAAACTACGCCTCGCCCGCCGTCATGGCGGCTCAGGGCACCCAGCTCACCAACAAATACGCCGAGGGCTACCCCGGTCGCCGCTACTACGGCGGCTGCGAACATGTGGATGTGGCCGAGCAGCTGGCCATCGACCGCGTGAAGCAGTTGTTTGGCGCCGACGCCGCCAACGTTCAACCCCATTGCGGCGCCTCGGCCAGACACCATCATGGGCATGAGCCTGGCCGAGGGCGGCCACCTCACCCACGGCATGCCGCTGAACATGAGCGGCAAGTGGTTCAATGTGGTGTCTTACGGCCTGAACGACAAAGAAGAGATCGATTACGACGCGATGGAGCGCAAAGCCCACGAGTCCAAGCCCAAGCTCATCATTGCGGGCGCGTCCGCCTACAGCTTGCGCATCGACTTCGAGCGCTTTGCCAAAGTGGCCAAAGACGTGGGAGCCATCTTCCTGGTTGACATGGCGCACTACGCCGGCCTGATCGCTGCCGGCGTGTACCCCAACCCGGTGCCCCACGCCGACGTGGTCACCTCCACCACCCACAAGAGCCTGCGCGGCCCGCGCGGCGGCATCATCTTGATGAAGTCGCAACACGAAAAGGCCATCAACAGCGCCATCTTCCCCGGCCTGCAAGGTGGCCCGCTGATGCATGTGATCGCCGCCAAGGCAGTCGCTTTCAAAGAAGCCCTGGCTCCAGAATTCAAGGCTTACCAGCAACAAGTTCTGACCAATGCGCACATCGTCGCTGAAACGCTGGTTTCGCGCGGCCTGCGCATCGTCAGCGGTCGCACCGAAAGCCATATGATGCTGGTCGATTTGCGCGCCAAGGGCATCACCGGCAAAGAAGCCGAGGCGGTGCTGGGCAATGCCCACATGACCATCAACAAAAACGCCATTCCGAACGATCCGGAAAAGCCCATGGTCACCAGCGGTGTGCGCATTGGCACGCCCGCCATGACCACCCGCGGCTTCAAAGACGAAGAGGCCCGCGCCACCGCCCACCTGATCGCCGATGTGCTCGACAACCCGCGCGACCCGGCCAACATTGAAGCCGTGCGCGCCAAGGTCAACGCGCTCACTGCGCGATTCCCGGTGTACAAGTGACCCCCACGCTCTCGCTGCCCCCCAAGGGGGCTGGGCCTGCCTTGGGGCGGCCCGGCGGCTGGCCCGTTGACCCCCACGCTCCGCCGCTGCGCGGGTCGCCGCCGCCATTCATGGGCATGAGGCAATGAAATGCCCGTTTTGCGGTCATCTGGAAACCCAGGTTGTCGAAACCCGGGTGTCTGAAGAGGCAGACTTCGTGCGGCGGCGCCGCCAGTGCGGGCATTGCGAGAAGCGATTCACCACCTACGAACGCCCGGAGGTCAACTTTCCGGCGGTGGTGAAGAAAGACGGGCGGCGCGTGGACTACGTTCCCGCCAAACTGCGCGCCTC
>JAIFNE010000228.1 GCA_020047875.1 Hydrogenophaga sp. | reverse complement strand
CCGTCTTCGGCGAGACACTCAATTTCTCGTGCCACATACGCGCCAGCCACCATGTCCAGCACCACGTCGACCCCACGACCGCCACTCAGGCGCAAGGCCTCGGCCGCGAAGTCCTGCGTCTTGTGGTTGATCGCGTGGTCGGCTCCCAGCTTCAGACAGGCAGCACACTTCTCGTCGCTGCCTGCGGTGGCCATCACACGCGCGCCAAGCGCCTTGGCCAGCTGAATCGCCGTCACACCGATGCCGCTGGTGCCGCCCTGAACCAGCAGGGTCTCACCCGCCTGCAGGCGACCGCGGTCAAACACGTTGCTCCAGACGGTGAAAAACGTCTCGGGCAGCGATGCCGCAGCCACATCGTCCAGGCCTTCGGGCACCGGCAGACACTGGCCAACCGGTGCGGTGCAGAACTGGGCATAACCGCCGCCCGCCACCAGCGCGCAGACCCGGTCCCCGATCTTCAAACCCGCGCCGGCCATGGCCTCGACATCACCCGATTCAATGACACCCGCCACCTCCAGACCTGGTAAGTCGGAGGCACCGGGCGGCGGCGGATAGGCGCCACTGCGCTGCAAGACATCGGGCCGATTGACGCCGGACGCAGCCACGCGAATCAGCACCTCGCCAGCGCCGGCGACCGGCCGCGGCCGCTCGCACAGGCGAAGCACATCGGGTGTACCGAATGCGCTGATCTCGACCGCTTGCATCGTCGTCATCAGACCAGTTCGTTCAGGGCTGCTGCTGTGGTTGCTCGTTGCGGTCGAGCAAGGCCTTCATGGACAGCTTGACACGGCCTTTTTCGTCGGTCTCCAGCACCTTGACTTTGACGATCTGGCCTTCGCTCAGGTAGTCCGACACACGCTCCACGCGCTCGTGCGCGATCTGGCTGATGTGCAGCAGACCGTCTTTACCGGGCAACAGGTTGATCAAGGCACCAAAGTCCAGGATCTTGGTGACCGGGCCTTCGTAGACCTTGCCGATCTCCACTTCAGCGGTGATCTGCTCAATGCGACGCTTCGCTTCATCGGCCTTGGCGCTGTCGGCCGAGGCGATGGTGATGGTGCCGTCTTCGTCGATGTTGATCTGGCAGCCGGTCTCTTCGGTCAGCGCGCGGATCACGGCGCCGCCCTTGCCGATCACATCGCGAATTTTCTCGGGGTTGATCTTCATGGTGAACAGCTTGGGCGCGAAGTTCGACACCTCGTTCTTGGCCTCGCCCATGGCTTCCTGCATCTTGCCCAGGATGTGCATGCGCGCTTCCTTGGCCTGCGCCAGCGCGACCTGCATGATTTCCTTGGTGATGCCCTGGATCTTGATGTCCATCTGCAGCGCGGAAATGCCGTTGGTGGTTCCTGCGACCTTGAAGTCCATGTCGCCCAGGTGATCTTCGTCACCCAGAATGTCGGTCAGCACGGCGAAGCGGTTGCCGTCTTTGATCAGGCCCATCGCGATGCCAGCCACGTGGGCTTTCATCGGCACACCGGCATCCATCAGCGCCAGGCAGCCACCGCAGACGGACGCCATCGACGAGGAACCGTTGGACTCGGTGATCTCGGAAACCACGCGCATGGTGTACGGAAAGTCTTCCTTGCTGGGCAAGGCCGCGATCAACGCGCGCTTGGCGAGGCGGCCGTGGCCGATTTCGCGGCGCTTGGGCGTACCGAAACGGCCCGCTTCGCCGGTGGCGAAAGGAGGCATGTTGTAGTGCAGCATGAAGCGATCCTGAAAATCGCCCGCCAGCGCGTCGATGCGCTGCGCGTCCCGGTCGGTGCCCAGCGTGGCCACCACCAGCGCCTGCGTTTCGCCGCGGGTGAACAGCGACGAGCCGTGGGTGCGCGGCAGCACGCTGTTGCGGATTTCGATGGCCCGCACGGTGCGCGTGTCGCGACCGTCGATACGGGGCTCACCGGCCAGAATCTGGCCGCGCACGATCTTGGCTTCGATTTCAAACAGCAGGGCTTCGATGGCCACGGCGTCGAACACCACGCCCTCGGCCTTCAAGGCAGCCATCACGTCGGCGTAAGCCGCGCGGCAGGCCTGGGTACGGGCCTGCTTGTTGCGGATTTGGTAGGCCGCCTCCAGCTTGGCCTTGGCCAGGCTGTCGATCTTGGCGATCAGCGGCTCGTCTTTGGCCGGCGGCTGCCAGTCCCAGGCGGGCTTGCCAGCGTCGCGCACCAGCTCGTTGATGGCGGCAATGGCGATATTGCCCTGCTCGTGGCCGTAGACCACAGCACCGAGCATGATTTCTTCGCTGAGTTGCTGCGCTTCAGATTCCACCATCAGCACAGCAGATTCGGTGCCCGCGACCACCAGGTCGAGCTGGCTGTCCTTGAGCTGGGTCTGGCCCGGGTTCAGCACGTACTGACCGTTCACATAACCCACGCGCGCCGCACCGATGGGGCCGTTGAACGGAATGCCACTGACCGACAGGGCGGCCGAGGTGGCGATCATGGCAGCGATATCAGCCTGCACTTCGGGGTTCAGGCTGACCACGTGAACGATCACCTGGACTTCGTTGTAGAAGCCCTCGGGGAACAGGGGACGGATCGGGCGATCAATCAGGCGGCAGGTCAGGGTTTCGAGCTCGCTCGGGCGGCCTTCGCGCTTGAAGAAGCTGCCGGGAATTCGGCCGGCGGCGTAGGCTTTTTCGGTGTAGTCCACCGTCAGCGGGAAGAAATCCTGACCAGCCTTGGCTTCGGTTTTGGCCACCACGGTGGCCAGCACCACGGTGTCATCGATGTTGACCAGTACGGCGCCAGTGGCCTGGCGGGCGATTTCGCCGGTTTCCATGGTGACCGTGTGCGGGCCCCATTGGAAGGACTTGGTGACTTTGTTGAACATGCTCATGGTGGGCTCCTCTGCGCCACCCGCGTGGGTGGCATGGCGTGCAGACAATCTGCACAAAACCCGGCACCACAACCCAGAACACGATGCCATTCCAGCGCCGCTGCCACCGGCGTGGTGGCTGGCAGCGGCGTTGGAATGACACAGCTTCGCTCTGTTGCTGCTGCGCCGGTCTCTAAAAATACGGACTTATAAACAAAAACGCCCGAGCCAGCGAACCAACTCAGGCGTTTAGCGTGTCAGACCAGGCTCAAAATTACTTGCGCAGACCCAGTTTTTGGATCAGGGCGACGTAGCGGTCGGCATCCTTGGACTTGAGGTAGTCCAGCAGCTTGCGGCGGCGGCTCACCATGCGCAGCAGTCCACGGCGGCCGTGGTGGTCTTTGGCATGGGTTTTGAAGTGGGGGGTCAGCTCATTGATGCGAGCGGTCAGCAGGGCGACCTGAACTTCTGGGCTACCGGTGTCCTTGGCGGCACGGGCGTTTTCCGCCACAACGGCGGCTTTGATGGCTTGAGCGATCATAAAAACTTTCTTTGGGAACATGCGACCCGACGCAGCCAGCCAGCGCGCCCGCTTTCCAGAGAAAACCGGCCCCAACCGCCGCATCGGGCGTGAAATGTCATTGAAATCAACGACAACCGCAAATTATAGCCGAGGCCCGGACACCGCGGTAGCTGCTGTGGCGAGCCAGGCGCGCAGGCGATCCACCCCCAGCACCAGTCGCTGCGGGTCGCGGCTGGCGAAGCACCAGCGCAGCCAGCCAGCCGCCTCGGGACCAAAGGCGCTGCCCGGCGCCAGCCCAAGGCCAGCTTCGCGAACCAGGCGCTTGGCGGTGGCGAGGCAGTCGTCGTGACCGTCCAGGCGGAAAAACGCGTACATGCCGCCCAGCGGGGCGGCAAGGGTCACACCCGGTGTGGCCTGCAGCAGCGGCACCAGGGTGTCGCGACAAAGCTGCAGGTGCGCCAGCAGGGCGGGCGTCACCTCGTTGCCGCGCTCCAGCGCCGCCAGCGCGGCGCGCTGAACGAACACCGGCGCGCACGAGGTGTTGTACTCGATCAGCTTGCCGATGGCGTGCGTGAGCGAAGCTGGCAGCACCAGCCAGCCCAGACGCCAGCCCGTCATGAGAAAGCTCTTGGAAAAGCTGTGGGCCACGATCAGGCGGTCGTCGGGCTCGGCCACATCGAGAAAGCTGCTGGCCGCCCCGTTGGCGGTGTCCTGCGCGAAGTAGAGCCGTTCGTACACCTCATCGGCCAGGATCCAGGTGCCGGTCTGGCGGCAGTGATTCAGGATCGTGGCCTGCTGCGCCCGGCTGAGCGTCCAGCCGGTGGGGTTGTTGGGCGCGTTGAGCACCAGCATTTTGGTGGCGGGCGTGATGGCCGAGCGCAAGGCGTCCATGTCCAACACCCAGGCGCCAGCGCGCGGTCCGGCTGCCTCCACTTTCAGTGGCACCCGCACCACCCGCGCGCCCATGATGAGCGGCTGCGCCACCAGGTTGGGCCAGGCCGGCGTGACCACCACCACCTCGTCGCCCGCGTCCACCAGCGCCTGCGAGGCCAGCATGAGCCCGTTGACGCCTCCCGACGTGACCGCCAGGCGCGCCTGCCAGTGGGCCTGACCACGACCGGGGTGCAGGCCATCGGTGTAGGCGGCAATGCCCTCGCGGAGTTCGGGCAGACCGAGGTTGTGCGCGTAGAAGGTGTCGCCGGCTTGCAGGGAAGCTATCGCCGCCTCGCGCACAAAGGCGGGCGTGACCTCGTCGCTCTCGCCAAACCAGAACTTCAACACATCCGGGCGGCCCAGGCCTTCATTGGCCACCTCGCGAATGCGGGACTGCTCCAGCGCCTGAACCACTTCACGCATGGGTACTCCTGGGCTGCTGCCAGACATCACGGGCGCTGCATCGCGCAGCTGTGGGGCGCCTCGGCCTGGCGAGGCGTGAGCTGGCGAACAACGCGAAAGCCGTAGCCGGAGCCTTCCACATCGAATTTCACGCCGGGTGCGCCTTGCCGGTCCATCACCGCCACCGCCAGCGGCTGCTGGAACTGGTGATCGGCGGCCCGCATGCGTGCGGTCTGCCCGGCCAACGTGACCTCGACCTTCGCCAGTTCGCTGGCTATGCGGGTGGCGTCGAGCGCGCCGGCGCGCTCAATCGCCTGCGCCAGCGCCTCGATCATGAGCTGCATGCGCATGTGAACGTAGTCGTCTTCCGGCCTGGGGAAGCGCTCGCGAAAAGCCCGGTAAAAGGCATCGGACGCTGCCGTTGGCGTGTTGGGAAACCAGTCGGCCACCGCAAACACCTTGCCCACGCCGGCCTCGCCCATGGCGGCCGGGGCGCCCAGCGCGTTGCCATAGAAGGTGTAGAACGTGCCCTCAAACCCGACCTCGCGCGCGGCCTTCACCAGCAGCGTGAGGTCGTTGCCCCAGTTGCCGGTGAGTACCGCTTGCGCGCCGCTGGCCTTGATCTTGGTGGCGTAGGGCAAAAAGTCTTTGATGCGTGCCAGCGGGTGCAACTCGTCACCCACGATCTGGATGTCGGGCCGATCCTGGGCCAGCTGGCGCCGGGCTTCGCGCAGCACGCTCTGGCCAAAGCTGTAGTCCTGCCCGATCAAGTAGATGCGCTTGAGTGCGCGGTCTTCGCGCAGCACGCTCATGAGTGCGGTCATGCGCATGTCGGCATGGGCGTCGAAGCGGAAATGCCAGAAGCTGCAGCGCTCGTTGGTGAGCGAAGGGTCCACCGCCGAGTAGTTGAGGAACACCACGCGCCTCGCCGGGTCACGCTCGTTGTGTTTGTTGATCGCCTCGATGAGCGCAGCCGCCGGGGCCGATGAGTTGCCCTGGACCACGATGCGAATGTCCTGGTCGACCGCCGAGCGCAGCCCGGAGAGCGCCTCTTCGGTCTGGCCCTTGCTGTCGAAACGCTCGATCAGCAGTGGCCGGTTACCGCCCGGCAGCTTCACGCCGCCGCGGGCATTCACCCGCTCGGTGGCCCAGACCAGGTTGCGAAACACCGCCTCGCCAGTGTTGGCAAAAGCGCCCGAGAGGCCCTCGATCATGCCGATGCGGATCGGCGGGTTGCTGGGGGGCGCTGGGGTTTGCGCGGTGGCGCTGCCCACGAACGCGGCGGTCAGCAGACAGCTGGCCGCCACGGGGCGCCAGCGAAGAAAGCGGGGAATCGAAAACATCGGATGAACCAGGTGGATGCGCCTTGGGTGGTGGCGCGCAAAGAGGGGGAAAGGCCTACAGGCGCTGCCGGCGATTATCTGGTCAGACCCGGGCATGACTCGGGGAGCGCCAGGGCTATCCGCGCGCGTGGCGTTGGCGCAGTCAGGCGTCGGCGCTGGCCAAAGCGGCCAGCGGCCAGCGCGGCTTCACATCGAACGCATAGGGCCGCCGATCCAGATCGGCCAGGCCGGCCTGCACACGCAGCCCGGCGGCCAGCGCGATCATCGCGCCGTTGTCGGTGCACAGGTGCAGTTCGGGGTAATGCACCCGCACATCACGCCGCCCACAAGCCTGGTTGAGCTGGCTGCGCAGGCGCGTGTTGGCACCCACGCCACCCGCCACCACCAAGCGCTTGAGCCCCGAGGCTTCGAGCGCGGCCAGCGATTTCTTCACCAGCACATCGACGATGGCGGCCTGCGCGCTGGCGGCCACGTCGGCCTTCTCGGCCTCACTCAGGGCTTCGGCAAGGGCCGGCGTGGCCGGGCCTTCGGGCCGCGCATGGGCCAGCCGCTTGACCTGGGTGAGCACCGCGGTCTTGAGGCCGGCGAAGGAAAAGTCGAAATCGCCGCTGTGCAGCAGCGGCCGCGGGAATGTGTGGGCGTCGGCCCTGCCCTGCTCGGCCAGCCGGGCCAGCGCCGGGCCACCGGGATAACCCAGCCCGAGCAGCTTGGCCGATTTGTCGAAGGCCTCGCCCGCCGCGTCGTCGATGGTTTCGCCCAGCAGCCCGTAACGGCCCACGCCATCGACCCGCATCAGCTGGGTGTGCCCGCCGGAAACCAGCAGGGCGATGAAAGGGAACTGGGGCGGATCGGCGCTGAGAAATGGCGAGAGCAGGTGGCCTTCGAGGTGGTGGATGCCGATCACCGGCTTGCCCAGCGCCATCGCCATCGCGCAGGCCGTGCCCGACCCCACCAGCAGCGCGCCGGCCAGGCCAGGGCCGCGCGTGTAGGCCACCGCGTCCACCGCCGACAGCGGCAGCGCGGCCTGCGCCAGCACCGCATCGGTCAGCGGCAGCACGCGGCGAATGTGATCGCGGCTGGCCAGCTCGGGCACCACGCCGCCATAGGCCTGGTGCATCTCGATCTGGCTGTGGAGCGCATGACCGAGCAAGCGCGGCACACCGGCGCCACTGGCATCAACCAGCGCCACGCCGGTTTCGTCACAAGAAGATTCAAACCCCAGGATCAGCATGAAGCGAGTGTACGGGCGCACCGGATACACCGGGCAGATGCGCCGGGCTCAGGCGTCACACCAGTGGCGACTTACGAAGCTGTGTTGGACCGGGAATACCAGCTCAGCGCCTGAGAGGGAGTTGGGCGTACCCGAAAGGGTGCCCCAAAGCGCTGCCGTGGCTCGGGCCACGGCGCGCATTGACACCGCTGCGGTCGGTGTTTTGAGGCGTCAAGGCGGGCATGACCGATTCCTTTCAGCCTCTCATGGCCTGTGATCGCGCGGGCAGCCCAGTGGCTTGCTCCGGCGCGAGCGTGGTGTTCATATGACTTGAAGTTATCAAGATTTGGACACAATCCCCCGCCATGGGAATCAGCCACTACATCAAAGAAATCGGCCGCGGCAAAGATGGCGCCCGCGCCCTCACCCGCGAGCAGGCCGCCGACCTGATGGGTCAGGTGCTTGACGGCACCGTGACCGACCTGGAAGTGGGCGGCTTTTGTCTCGCCATGCGCATCAAGGGCGAAACCGCCGATGAGATGGCGGGCTTCCTGGACGCTGCACACGCCCGGCTGCACCCGCTGCCCGACAACGGCCTCACTACCGTGGTGCTGCCCAGCTACAACGGTTCGCGCAAGCTGCCGGTGCTCACGCCCTTGCTGGCGCTGCTGCTGGCGCGCCAGGGTGTGCCGGTGCTGGTGCACGGCACGGCCACCGAAGACAAGCGCGTGTTCGCCGCCAGCGTGTTCGCCGAACTCGGGGTGTTGCCCGTGGCCCAAATGCCCGCCCTGGCCGCCGGCGAGTTGGCCTTTGTGCCCACCGAGGTGCTGTGCCCGGGCCTCAAACGCCTGCTCGACGTGCGCCGTGTGGTCGGCCTGCGCAACCCGGCGCACAGCCTGGTCAAACTTATGAACCCGTGCGCGGGCAAAGCACTCATCGTCGGCAGCTACACCCACCCCGAATACGCCAGCTCCATGGCCGCCACCTGGGCGCTCACCGGTGCCCACGCGATGCTGCTGCGCGGCACCGAAGGCGAACCGGTGGCCGATGCACGCCGCACGCCGCGCATGGAGATTTTTCGCCACGGCGAGCGCACCGAGCTGCAGCCACAGCAGGACGGCCCGATGGCGCAACTCCCTTCGCTGCCCAACGTAGACGCCGCACACACCGCAAATTACATCCGCGCCGTGCTCAACGGCTCGTTGCCCGTTCCCGCGCCGATTGCTCTGCAGGTGGAACACATCTTGCAGACGCTTGAGCACCATGATTCCCCAGCCCATGCACACGCCCTCTGAGTTCCTGCCCGGCACCGTCGCGCTCGTCGGCGCTGGCCCGGGCGATCCGGAGTTGCTCACGCTCAAGGCCGTGCGGGCCATCAGCGCGGCCACCGTGCTGCTGGTCGACGACCTGGTGAGCGACGCGGTGCTGGCCCACGCGTCACCGCGTGCGCGCATCGTGCATGTGGGCAAGCGCGGCGGCTGCAAGAGCACGCCGCAGGCCTTCATCGAAAAGCTCATGGTCATGGCCGCGCGCGAAGGCGAGGTGGTGGTACGCCTCAAGGGTGGCGACCCGTTCATCTTCGGGCGCGGTGGCGAAGAGGTGGAAGCCCTGCGCGCCGCCGGCATTGAGGTGCAGGTGGTCAACGGCATCACCGCTGGCCTGGCCGGCCTCACCTCGCTGGGCGTGCCGCTCACCCACCGCGAACACGCGCACGGCGTGGTGTTCGTCACCGGCCACGCCAAGCCCGGCGACAGCGGCACCGACTGGCCGGCCCTGGCCGCCACCGCGCGCAACGCCAAGCTCACACTGGTGATCTACATGGGTGTGAGCGGCTCGCA
This sequence comes from Hydrogenophaga sp., assembly GCA_020047875.1. Classification (GTDB taxonomy): domain Bacteria; phylum Pseudomonadota; class Gammaproteobacteria; order Burkholderiales; family Burkholderiaceae_C; genus Hydrogenophaga. The sequence continues at coordinate 2,669 of JAIFNE010000228.1, read as the reverse complement.
GCAGATCCAGACCGAGCTGCTCACCGGCCTGCCGGCCCACACGCCAGTAGCCATCATCCAGCATGCCACCCTGCCCCAGCAACGCCACGCCGTCACCACCCTGGGGCAGTTGCGCACCACCATCGAGCGCGAAGGCCTGGGCAGCCCATCGGTGATCGTGGTGGGCGATGTGGTGTATGGCGTGGCGGCCGTCAGCGAGCAGAACACCCTGTCGCGGCGCAGCGCCTGACACAACGGCGGGCCGCCTACACTGGCGGCCATGCAGATGTTTGATGTGGTGGTGATCGGCGCTGGCGCTGCTGGCCTGTTTTGTGCCGGCATCGCGGGCCAGCGCGGGCTGAGCGTGCTGGTGCTGGATCACAGCGAGAAAGTGGCCGAAAAGGTGCGCATTTCCGGCGGTGGCCGCGCCAACTTCACCAACCGCGACATCGACCCGAAGGCGCCCCACAAGCACTTCCTGAGCGAAAACCCGAACTTCTGCCGCTCGGCGCTTTCTCGCTACACCCCGCAGGATTTCCTTACGCTGGTCGCCCGGCACGGCATCCCGTTTCACGAAAAACACAAAGGTCAGCTGTTTTGCGACCGCTCGGCCGAAGACCTGATCCGCATGCTGCTGGCGGAATGCGACGCTGGCCGCGTGCAGCGCTGGCAGCCCAGCGGCGTGAAAGCGGTCCGGCTGTCGGGCGATGGTGGCTACGAGCTGGACACCGACCGGGGCACGGTGGGCACACGCCGGCTGGTGGTGGCCACCGGCGGGCTGTCCATCCCCAAGATCGGCGCCACCGATCTGGGCTACCGGCTGGCCAAGCAGTTCGGCCTGCGGCTGGTGGCGCCGCGCCCCGGCCTGGTGCCGCTGACCTTCGACGGTGAAGCCTGGGCGCCCTACGCAGAGCTGGCCGGCCTGGCACTGCCGGTCGAGATCAGCACCGGTGACAAGCAACGCCGCGCCAGCTTTTCCGAAGACCTGCTGTTCACCCACCGCGGCCTCTCTGGCCCGGCGGTGCTTCAGATATCAAGCTACTGGCAAGAGGGCACGCCCATACGGATCAACCTGGCGCCCGAGATCCGCCTGCCCCAGGCCCTGGCCGAGGCCAAGGCCCGATCGCGCAAGCGGATTGCCAACGAGCTGGCCACCCTGGTGCCCAGCCGCCTGGCCGATACCTGGGCCCTGCAAGACCCAGACTGGCAGCGCCCCATCAGCGAAGCCAGCGACAAGGCCCTGGCGCGCCTGGCCGATCGCCTTGCGCGCTGGGAACTCAGCCCGACCGGCAGCGAGGGCTACCGCAAGGCCGAGGTGACGCTGGGCGGCGTGGACACGCGCGACCTGTCGTCGCAGACCCTGGAATCCAAGCAGCCCGGCCTGTATTTCATTGGCGAGGTGGTGGACGTGACCGGCTGGCTCGGCGGCTACAACTTCCAGTGGGCCTGGGCCAGCGCCCACGCCTGCGCCACGAGCCTCTGAACACAAGACACGCTGCGCGCTGCCACTGACGCACCAGTCTGGCTATAATCTGCGGTTTCGCTGGCATTGCCCCGTCGGCCAATACTAGTTACAGACGGGGAACATCGCAGCAACGTCGCCCGGGCCCGATCTTCCCGTTCGTCCTCTAGCCGCACATTTTCGGAAATCTTTCTTAATGACGACCATCCGTGTAAAAGACAACGAGCCCTTTGACGTCGCTCTGCGTCGCTTCAAGCGCACCATCGAAAAGCTCGGCCTGCTGACCGATCTGCGCGCCCGCGAGTTCTACGAAAAGCCCACCGCCGAGCGCAAGCGCAAAAAGGCAGCCGCCGTGAAGCGCCACTACAAGCGGGTGCGGTCCATGCAGCTGCCCAAAAAGCTGTACTGAGCCTCGTCGCCAGATTCGTCTGGCGCCGCACAAAAGCCCGCTGGAGGACGCTCAGGCGGGCTTTTTTGTTGTTGCCACCGGCTGGCGGCCGTGCCTGTCAGCCACCAAACACAAGGAAATGCCATGTCGATCAAGGAACGCATCGCCCAGGACGTGAAAGCCGCCATGCTGGCCCGGGACAACCACAAGCGCGACACCCTGCGCCTGCTGCAGGCCGCGGTGAAGCAAAAGGAAGTGGACGAGCAAATCGAGCAGCTGGACGATGCCAGCGTGATCGCGGTGCTCGACAAACTGGTCAAGCAGCGCAAGGACTCCATCACCGCATTCAAGCTCGGTGGGCGCGAGGACCTGGCGGACCAGGAACAGGCCGAGCTGCAGGTGTTGCAGGCCTATCTGCCAGTGCGCCTGTCGGCCGAGGAGGTGGCGGCCGAGGTTCGGGCCATCGTGGCCGAGCTGGGTGCAACAGGCCCTGGCGACATGGGCAAGGTGATGGGCGCAGTCAAAGCCCGGCTGGCTGGCAAGGCCGACATGGGCGCGGTGTCGGCCGCGGTGAAGGCGGCGCTGGCGGGTTGAGGCTGACTGTGTGGCGTGTTTCACGCCTGCACCGACGCAAAGCCACGACAACAGGGTTCGGCCCGATTGACCTGGGCAGCGTGGTCCCTAGACTGTTTGCAGTTCTCAAGGAGCATCATGCGCCGCCATCTGAAAACCCTCCTCGCCACATCGCTGAGCGCGCTGGCTTTGACCACCAGCGCGCTGGTTCATGCGCAAGCAGCGCCAGCGGTCAAACCGGTGCGCATCGGCATGATCGGCCCGTTC
>JAIFNE010000190.1 GCA_020047875.1 Hydrogenophaga sp. | reverse complement strand
TACACCGTCTCGCCCAGTTCGCGCAGCGTGGCAGCGCAGGCGGCGGCTTCGGCGGCGCCGATGACCACCACCATGCCAATGCCGTTGTTGAAGGTGCGGTTCATCTCGGTGTCGTCGATGCCAGCGACCTTCTGCAGCCAGGCGAACAGCTCGGTCTGTGGCCAGCTGCCCGTTTTCAGGTGGGCGGCCGTGCCTTCGGGCAGCACGCGCGGAATATTCTCCAGCAGGCCGCCGCCGGTGATGTGGGCCAGGGCCTTGACGGGGTGTTTCGCGAGAGTGGCGAGCACGTTCTTCACATACAGTCGCGTCGGCTTCATGATGGCTTCGCGAAAGGGCAGGCCATCGAGCGTGGTGGGGAGGTCGGCCCCGGCGCGTTCGATGCACTTGCGCACCAGCGAGAAGCCGTTGGAATGCACGCCGTGCGAGGCCAGGCCCAGCACCACGTCACCCGGCTTCACGCCCTGGCCGTTGAGGATCTTCGATTTTTCGACCACGCCCACGCAGAAGCCGGCCAGATCGTATTCGCCAGCCGGGTACATGCCGGGCATCTCGGCCGTTTCGCCGCCAATCAGCGCGCAGCCACTGAGTTCGCAGCCCGTCGCGATGCCCCCGACCACGGCCGCAGCGGTTTCTACATCGAGCTTGCCGCAGGCGAAGTAGTCCAGGAAGAAGAGGGGCTCGGCGCCTTGCACCAGCACGTCGTTCACGCTCATGCCCACCAGGTCGATGCCCACCGTGTCGTGCATGTTCCATTCAAACGCCAGCTTGAGCTTGGTGCCCACGCCGTCGGTGCCGCTGACCAGCACCGGCTCCTGGTAGCGCTTGGGCACTTCGAACAGCGCGCCGAAGCCGCCGATGCCGGCCAGCACGCCTTCGCGCATGGTTTTTCTGGCCAGCGGCTTGATGCGCTCGACCAGCGCATCACCCGCGTCGATGTCGACACCGGCGTCTCTGTAGGAAAGGGGAGTGGGGTGGCTGGAGGTCATGGGCGGCGGTCGCGGCGCGTGGCCGCAGGCGAGGTTGTGGCTCCCAGGAGCCAGAAACGAAACGCCTGCAGAGGCGCGGAATAGAATTTGCCCGAGATTTTAAGGGCCGCGTCGGCCCCTGGCCTCCCGTTGCGTTACCCATGAACTTCACCCCGAATCAGATCCGCGTCGCGTCCTGGGCGGCCATTGCACTGGTCTGCTGGCTGCTGCTGTCCTTGCTGGCGCCGGTGCTGATGCCGTTTTTGCTCGCCGCGGTTCTGGCTTATGTGCTGCAGCCCATGGTGGCTTGGCTGCACGCTCGCCACGTTCCGCGCTGGCTGGGTGCCGGGCTGGCGATTTTTCTTCTGACGCTGGTGCTGGCTGCGGTGTTTCTGCTGATCTTGCCGGTGATCACCAAGCAGGTGCCCTTGCTCAAGGAGCAGGTGCCATTGTTGCTGGACCGTTTCAACGAGTTCCTGCTGCCGCTGGCCGCGCGCTTTGGCATCGACCTGCAGATCGATGTGGCCCAGGTCCGCGAATGGCTGCGCTCGATGATCGCCGGACATGAGGGCGATCTGATCGACGGTTTGCTGTCCTCGCTGCGCATTGGAGGCAGCGCGCTGGCGGCGGTGTTCGGCAATCTGGTGCTCGCGCCCATCGTGGCCTATTACCTACTCTTGGACTGGGCGCACCTGATCGAGCGCACGAAGCGGCTGATTCCGCCGCGCTGGCGCACCAGCGTGCAGAGTTTTCTTGACGAGACGGACGCCGTGCTCGGCCAGTACCTGCGCGGCCAGCTTGTGGTGATGGGCCTGCTTGCGGTGTTCTATACCGGGGGCTTGGCGCTGGTGGGCTTGAAGCTGGCGCTGCCCATCGGCGTGTTCACCGGGCTGGCGGTGTTTGTGCCCTATCTGGGTTTCGGGTTGGGCATGATCATGGGCGTGCTGGCCGCCGTGTTGCAGTTTCAAGCCCTGGCCGGGGTGGCGCTGGTGGCGCTGGTCTTCGTCGTGGGGCAGGTGGTTGAGAGCATGTATGTCACGCCGCGCCTGCTGGGCGAGCGGATTGGCCTGCACCCGATTGCGGTGATTTTTGCCTTGATGGCCTTTGGTCAGCTGTTCGGGTTTGTTGGCGTGCTGATCGCGCTGCCCGCCAGCGCGGTGCTGCTGGTGGCCATTCGGCGCGCCAAGGCTGGCTACCTGCAGAGTGCGCTCTACCTGGAAGGCGATGCATCGGCTGCTGCGCCACGGTCCGCAGCGCGCCCGGACGACGCCACATGAGCAACTGTTCCCCGCCCATGCAACAGATGGCGCTGGACATCGGGCTGGCCCCAGTGCCCACCTTGCAGAGCTTTGTGCCCCTGGGCAACGAGGCTGCGCTGGCGCACCTGCAACTCTGGACTGCCAATCCCCTGCGTTCCCCCGTCCCCACCTGCCTGTGGGGCGACAGCGGCAGCGGCAAAACCCATTTGCTGCGCGCCGTGCGCCAGGCGCTGCAGGCCCAGGGCGGGCGGGTTGGCTGGCTGGATGCCAGCACCCAGTCGCTCGACGAGTTTGACGACGGCTGGGACGCGGTCTTGCTCGACGATTGCCAGCGCTTTGACATCGAGCAACAGGCCGTTGCGTTCAACTGGTTTGTCAACGCCCAGAGCCCTGCCCACGGCCGGGCCCGCTGGGTGCTCGCTGCGGCCGACCGCCCGCCGGCCGATCTGCCGCTGCGCGAAGACCTGCGCACCCGGCTTGGCTGGGGCCATGTGTTCCAGCTGCATGCGCTGGGTGAGGCCGAACGCCGCTCGGTGCTGCGCCGCGCGGCCGATGAGCGCGGCGTGTTTTTGAGCGACGAGGTGATGGACTACATGCTCACCCGCTTCGCCCGCGACCTCGCCAGCCTGATGCAGCTCTTGCAACAGCTCGACGCCTACGCCCTGCGCACCCAGCGCGCGGTGACCATCCCGCTGATCAAGTCCATGCTGGATGGCGCGTGAGCGCCTGCGTTTTCCCGCGCGCGCGCCGCGCTGTCCTTTTTGTCTGATTCCATGCCCGTGCCACCGATACGCCTTGCCCTGTTCGACCTTGATCACACCCTGCTGCCGCTGGATTCCGACCACGCCTGGGGCGTCTTCACCGTGGAGTTGGGCTGGCGCGATGCCCAAACCCACAGCCGCGCCAATGACGCCTTTTACGAGCAGTACAAAGCCGGCACGCTCGACATCGCGGCCTACGTGCGCTTTGCCACCAGCGCCGCGCGCGAACACGGCCAGCAACGCGCCGCCGAGGCCCATGCGCGCTTCATGGAGCACGTCATCCGCCCGGCCATGAAGCCGCAGGCGATCGAGCTGGTGCGTGCGCACCAGGCCGCTGGCGATGTGGTGATCATCATCACCGCCACCAACGAGTTCGTCACCCGTCCCATCGCCCAGGCCTTCGGGGTGGACGAGCTGATCGCCATCGAGCTGGAGCGCGACCCCCAGGGCGAGCCCACCGGAGAAATTCGGGGCACACCTTCGTTTCGCGAGGGCAAGGTGGCGCGTGTGGAACAATGGCTGGCTTCGCGCGGCCTGTCCTGGGACCGGGTTGCGCACAGCATCTTCTACAGCGATTCGATCAACGATCTGCCGCTGCTTGAGAAAGTGCACCAGCCCGTGGCCACCAACCCGGACCAGCGCCTCAGCGCCATCGCCACCGATCGCGGCTGGCGCATCCTGAACCTATTCGAATGATCAAGAAATTCTTTGACAAGCTGCTGGGCAAAGCCAGCGGCGCCCAATCCGCCCCACCGCCGAAGTTCGGTAAGCGCGAAGATGTGCCCGTGGCGGTGCACGGTATCGACCGCAACCTAGTCGATCAGCGCGCGCTCGATGTGGTGCACACCCTCAAGCAAGGTGGCTTCGAGGCCTACATCGTCGGCGGTGCGGTGCGCGACCTGCTGCTGGGCCTGCGCCCGAAAGACTTCGACGTGGCCACCAGCGCCACGCCCGAGCAGGTCAAGGGCCTGTTTCGCCGCGCCTTCATCATCGGGCGGCGCTTTCGTATCGTGCACGTGGTCCATGGCCGGGGGCGCGAGCATGAGGTGATCGAGGTGTCCACCTTTCGCGCTTATCTCGACAGCGCCGACGCCGATCAGGTCCAGGGCAACGAACGCACCAGCAAAGGGCAGCTCGCTGGCATGACCCACGCGGTGGACGCCAGCGGCCGCGTGCTGCGCGACAACGTCTGGGGCCCGATCGAGCAAGACGCGGCCCGCCGCGACTTCTCCATCAACGCGATGTATTACGACCCCGAGTCGCAGATCGTGGTCGATTTCCACCACGGCATCCGCGACGCCAAGAAGAAAACGCTGCGCATGATCGGCGACGCCGCCACCCGCTACCGCGAAGACCCGGTGCGCATCATCCGCGCCGTGCGCTTCGCGGCCAAGCTCAGCCACCTCGGGTTCAGCTTCGATGCCAAAACGCTCGCGCCCTTGGCCTCGTCGCGCGGCCTGCTGGCCGATGTGCCGCAAAGCCGGCTGTTCGACGAAATGCTCAAGCTGCTGCAAACCGGCCATTCGCTCGATAGCGTGGCCCAGTTGCGCCAGGTGGGTCTGGACACCGGCATCTACCCGCTGCTCGACGTGGTGGTGCAGCGCGCCGACGATCCGTTTGTGAAACTCGCGCTGCAAGACACCGACCGCCGGGTGGGCGAGGGCAAGCCGGTGGCGCCGAGTTTCCTGCTGGCGTGCGTGCTCTGGTCCGATGTGCGCACTGGCTGGCAGCAGCGGCTGCAGCCGCGCCCGAAATCACACGCCAGTCAGCGCCCGCCCGCGCCCATGGCGGCCCTGCTTGATGCGGTGGACGATGTGTTTGAAAGCCGTATTGGCGATGTGTCGGGCCGCGGTAAATTGGGCGCTGACATGCGCGAAATCTGGCTGATGCAGCCGCGCTTTGACAAGCGCGTGGGCAGCAGCCCCTTCAGCCTGGTCGATCAGCCCCGCTTTCGCGCCGGCTTTGACTTCCTGCGCCTGCGCGCCCAGGTGGGCGAGGTGGAAGAGGAGCTGGCGCACTGGTGGGAAACCTTCCAGCACGTGAGCGATGTGATGCGCGAAGACATGGTGGATGCCCAGCGCAAAGAAGGCCAGGGCGCCTCTGGCGCCGGCAAGGCGCGCCGCGTCAAGCGCAGCGACACAGATCACCCGCCCGGCCACAGCACCACTGCACCCGCTGGGCGCGACGCCGACGACGAGTCGGATGAGCGTGGCGCGGCGGATGACGCCGGCGTGAGTCCCGCTGGAGAGGCAGGCGTAGGTGGTGAGGGCACCGGCGCGCCGAAAAAGCGCCGCCGCCGTCGCCGCAAGCCTGCGGGTGGTGCCGCCGATGCGCCCGACACCGGTTCCGTCGAGTAAGCGCAGCGCTCCGGTGCGGGTGCCATGACAGCGCGCGAGGAGATCACCGCCTACATCGGTCTGGGCGCCAATCTGGGCGACCCCGCGCAGGCGCTGCGCGACGCACTGGTCCAACTCGGTTCCACCCCGGGGGTGCGTCTGCTGCAAGCCTCCAGCTTCTACCGCAGCGCGCCGATCGATTCCACCGGGCCCGATTACATCAACGCGGTGGCGCAGATCGCCACCACCCTGAGCGCACCCGATCTGCTCACCGCGCTGCAGGCCATCGAGCGGGCTGCCGGCCGCGTGCGTCCTTACCGCAACGCCCCGCGCACGCTCGATCTGGATCTGCTGCTGTACGGCCATGCGCGCATTGCCTCGCCCGCGCTCACCGTGCCGCACCCGCGCATGGATGACCGGGCGTTTGTGTTGCTGCCCTTGCGGGAGGTTTTGCCCGGTCTGGTGGAGGACAGGGCTTTGCAGGCGATCGCCGGGCAGGCAATCGAACGGCTGGGCTGAGGCAACGCAGAACCAAGAAGGCGCTGCTCACCCGCAGCGGCCCGGGCGATCGAGTCAGCCCCGCGGGTTCAGCCGATGCACGAGCCCGCCTGGGGGTGTTCGGTGTTTGAGCGCTTCAATCCACGCGCGCGCCGCTGATCTTCACCAGCCGCTCGTACTTGGCGCGCTCGCTCTGGATGAATGCACCGAAGGCCTCGGGCGTGCTGGGTGCCGGCTCTGCCATCAGCGTGGCAAATCGGGCCTTGACTTCGGGCGTGTTCAGGGCCTGCGTGAAGGTGGCATTGAGCTTGCGCACGGTTTCCGGTGGCGTGCCAGCGGGTGCGAACAGCCCCCACCAGGTGTCGATCTCGAAGCCGGGCAGGGTCTCGGCCAGGGTGGGCACCTCGGGCATCACGCTGCTGCGCTGGGCGGTGGTGACGGCCAGCGCCTTGATGCGGCCGGCGCGGATGTTGGGCGCGGCGGTGGCGAGGTTGTCGAAATTGAAGTCGACCTGGCCGCCCAGCAGCGCGGTCTGGGCCGGGTTGCCGCCGTTGTAGGGAATGTGCACCGCAAACACGCGCGCCTGGTTCTTGAACAGCTCGCCGGCCAGGTGGCCCGCGCTGCCGTTGCCGCCCGAGCCGTAGTTGAGCTTGCCGGGGTTGGCCCTGGCGTAGGCGATCAGATCGGCTACCGACCGGATGTTCAGGCGCGTCGCTGTCTCGGCATTGACCACCAGCACATTGGGCACGCGCAGCATTTGCGTGATGGGCGTGGTGTCTTTCACCGGGTCGTAAGGTAGGTTTTTGAACAGCCAGGGATTGATGCCGTGGGAGGCGGTGGTGGCCACGCCCAGGGTGAGCCCGTCGGGCGCTGCTTTGGCTGCGGCAGACACGCCAATGTTGCCGCCCGCCCCCGCGCGGTTCTCGATGATCACGGTGCCCAGCGACCCCTTCACCGCCTCGGCCAGTACCCGCGCGGTGACGTCAATCGGACCACCGGCACCGAACGGCACGATGATGCGCGTGGTGGGTTGCGCCATGCCGGTGAGGGGCAGCGCCAGTGCGGTCGCAGCCAGGGCGGCGGTGAGGTGTCGGCGGTTCAGCATGGGTGGTTTCCTTGGCAGCAATGTTTGCGACGGGCGTCAGACCTTGTCGGCAGCGCTGGTGAATGAATCGGCAAAAAATTCCTCGGGCGCCAGGCCGGCGAGTGCGGTGAAGTCGCGGCGCGCGGCCTCGATCACCACCGGCGCACCGCAGGCATACACCTGGTGACCCGAGAGGTCCGGGAAGTCCTGCAGTACCGCGCGGTGCACAAAGCCGGTGCGGCCATGCCAGTCGTCTTCGGGCAGTGCGTCGGACACCACCGGCACAAAGCGCAAGTTTGGCATCTCCGCCAGGCGCGCCGCGATCCATGCCTGCTGGTACAAATCGGCTGGCCGGCGGCCACCCCAGTACAGCGTGGCCGGCCGCAGAATGCCTTTGTGCTGCATGTGTTCGATGATGGCCTTGATGGGGGCGAAGCCGGTGCCCGAGGCCAGCAGCACCAGGGGCAGGCTGCTCTCTTCTCGCAGGTAGAAGCTGCCATACGGCCCTTCGATGCGCAGAATGTCTTTCTCTTTCATCGCACCGAACACATGGTCGGTGAACTTGCCGCCGGGCATGTGGCGCAGGTGCAGTTCCATCTGCGGCGCGGCGGTCTGGGTGTGGGGCGCGTTGGCCATGGAGTAGCTGCGCCGGTCTCCGTCGCGCAGCAAAAACTCCACGTACTGCCCGGCGTGGTACTGAAAGGTGTCGCTGGCAGGCAGCTGCAGGCGCATCACCATCACGTCGTGCGAAGCGCGTTCCAGCGCGCTCACGCGCACCGGCATTTTCTTGATCGGGAAGGCGCCAACCTCGGTCACCTGGCGCGATTCCAGCACCACGTCGCTCTGCGCCACACCGCAGCAGGTGAGCACAAAGCCGGCGGCCTCTTCATCAGCGCTCAAGGCCTTGTCCTGATGCGGGCCATGCACCACGGTGCCGCTGATCTTTTTGCATTTGCAGGAGCCGCAGGCGCCATCTTTGCAGCCGTAAGGCAGGCCGATGCCCTGGCGGATGCCGGCGAGCAAGAGGGCCTCGTCGGGTTCGGCGTTGAAGCTGCGCCCGCTGGGCTCAATGGTGATGGTGAATGTCATACTGAAGAGGAAATGTGGGGCGCGTCATGCGGTCAAGCGCTCGGCAAAGGTTCAGAGTCATTGTCGCAAATTCCCAGATGGGGCACGGGGTGTGGGTATGGGATTCATGGGTGCTTTGCCCGCGCGGTTTCGGCGCGAGCGGGTGTTGATCGTGGGCTGTGGCGACGTGGGGCAGCGCGCTGCCGCGTTGCTGGGTCAGCGCGTCGTGTTGCGTGCACTCACCTCGAGCACCGATCGGCGCGCCGTCTTGCGCGCCCAGGGCATCACGCCGCTGTTGGGTGATCTGGATCAGCCCCGAAGCCTGGCTCGGCTGGCTGGGCTGGCCACGCGGGTCTTGCACCTCGCGCCGCCGCCCTCAGGCGAACAGGCCGACTGGTGGCTCGATCCCCGCACCCGGGCGCTGGCGCGCTCGCTGCAGCGGCGCTCGCTGCCCGCCACGCTGGTGTATGGCTCGACCAGCGGCGTTTACGGCGACCAGCAGGGCCGCTGGGTGAGCGAGGCCACGCCGGTGCAGCCCAGCACCCCGCGCGCCTGGCGTCGTGTGGATGCCGAGGCGTCGGTGCACGCGCTGGGGCGATCCAGCGGCGTGCGAACGACGGCCTTGCGCATTCCCGGCATTTACGCCAATGACCGCGAAGGCGGTACGCCGCGCGGGCGGCTGGAGCGAGGCACACCGGTGCTGTGCGAGGCTGATGACGTCTACACCAACCACATCCATGCCGACGATCTCGCCCGCGCCTGTGCGCTGGCGCTGTGGCGCGCACGGCCGCAGCGCAACCTGAATGTGTGCGACAACACCGAACTCAAAATGGGCGACTACTTCGATCTCGCGGCCGATCTGTATCAGCTGCCGCGCCCGCCGCGGGTGCCGCGCGATGCCGCTGGCGATCGGCTGCCGCTGGTGTTGCTCAGCTTCATGAGCGAATCGCGCCGGCTGCACAACCAACGCATGAAGGCCGAGCTGGGTCTGCGGCTGCGCTATCCCACGGTGCGCGAGGGTCTGGCTCAGTCGTCTTAAGCCGATGCGGGCGCCAGCGTGCGCAGCAGCCAGGCGGTGTAGGCGAGGTAGATCAGCACCAGCAGGCCGCCAGACACCCGGCCGATGCGCCCAGGGCCGTTGAAGCCCCAGCCCATCAGAAACAGCAACACCGTCAGCCCCGCCATCACAGGCAGATCCCGGGTGAGCAGCGCGGGCTCGATGTCCATCGGGGCGATGGCCCCGGCCAGCCCCACCACCGCCAGCGTGTTGAACAGGCTGGAGCCCAGCACGTTGCCCAGCGCAATGTCGTCTTCGCCCTTGCGTGCCGCCGCGAGGCAGGAGGCCAGTTCGGGCAGCGAGGTGCCGATGGCCACCACCGTGAGACCAATCACCGTGTCGCTCACGCCCAGCGTCTGCGCGATCGCCACCGCACCCCACACCAGCAGACGCGAGCTGATCACCAGCACCAGCAGGCCGAGCACCAGCCAAGCCAGCGCGTTGGCCAGCGGCTGGGCGCCCTGGCGCAGCGCGCTGGCGGTTTCCACCGCCAGCGTGTCGCGGCTCTGGCCGCGCGCGGCTCTGATCGACCAGACGATCAGCAGCGCAAAAACGCCCAGCAGCAGCCATGCGTCCCAGCGGCTGAGTTTGCCGTCCGACACCAGCAAGGCCGTGAGCGCGATGGCCGCCATCAAAATGGGCAGCTCTTTGCGCAGCACCGCCGACTGCACCGCAATCGGCAGCAGGATGGCGGTTGCGCCGAGGATCAGCGAGGTATTCAGAATGTTCGATCCCCAGGCATTGCCCAGCGCCAGCCCGGGGCTTCCGTCCATGGCCGCGAACACCGACACCACCAGCTCTGGCGCGGAGGTACCAAAGCCCACGATCAGCATGCCCACCAGCAGCGCCGGCATGGCGAAGTGGTGCGCGACCGCAGCGGCGCCGTCCACGAAACGGTCGGCGCTCCAGATCAGCAGGACGAGACCAGTCAGGATCGCAAGCGAGGGCAGCAGCATGACAGGGCGGGGGACCGGGACGGGCGCAGGCGTTGAAGGAGAATCTGGCATTGTCCCAGCAAGCGCCCGGCGCTTTGCCAGCCAGCTGCCCACCCGAAATGCCCACCCCCATGCCTTCCGCCCAGCCTTCGCTGCTGCGAGCCGCCGCTGCGCGCGTGTTGCGCAGCAAGCTGGTGTGGTCGGCTGTGGGCGCGGCGTTGATGCTGGCGCTGCTCTGGATCTGGCGACCGCTGCTGCTGATTCCCGGCACGCAGCCACTCACCGTCGCCAGCGGTGACCCGCACCTGCGCGCGCTGATGCGCACCATCTCGGCCAGCGAGTCCAATGTCATGCGGCCCTACCATGTGCTGCATGGGGGCGATTCGGTGGGCACGCTGGAGCGCCACCCCAACCGCTGCGAGGCCATCGGCCAGGGCCCCAACCGCGGCAACTGCTCCACCGCCGCGGGTCGCTACCAGCTGCTGTTTGGTACCTGGCTTGAGCTGGCTGCGCGCTACCACCCCGACCGCACCGGCGATGCCCTCGATGCGGTGGGACTGAGCTTTTCGGCGCTGCACCAGGACATGGTGGTGTACGCCTGGCTGGCCGATCGGCGCGTCTGGCGCCTGGACATCGCCGCGCAGTTGCGCCAGGGCCGCGTGCAGCCGGTGCTGCGCCGCCTCTCTGGCACCTGGACCAGCCTGGGTTACGGCATCGAAACCAACAGCATGAGCCGCGAGCTGCCTGCGCTTTACCAGCGCCTGCTTGACGACGAGCTGGCGCGGGCGGCAGGCCAGCCGCTCACCGACCGCTGAGTCGACCCAAGAGCCTGTCGGGCCTGCGGCGCCCTCGCCCGCAGCCGCCCGCCGATTTACCCCCACCGTCTGTGCCCCACCCTGTGGATAAGCGCCTGAACAAGCCGCGCAAGCCGCATGCCCATTGACCTGCCGCCCGATGCCTAAAAAACAGGCGCTTGATGCGCGGTCCGCGCTGGGCTGGGCTGGGCTGGAAATTAGGGTCAAGAAAAAGGCGCGCGGGCTGCACACACACTTTCCTATGAATGCAAGGCAAAAAAAGGCAAACGTGCCCCCAGATGTGCCCCCAGACTGTGAAAGATGCCCCATGAGTTTGACCGATGCAAGGTCAGTTTGGGCACTGACTACATCGGGCGCGGGGGCCGAATGACCCCCGCCAGGTAGAGGCCCGGGAGTACCTACAGGGGGCCTACACATGGAAATTCAGCGCGAAAGGTTGCCCGCTACGCCGCCCTATCGGCAGCCCCGCTTGCCCGGCCGGGCGCGGCCTGTTGCATGCCTCAAGGGCCGCCCCGCGTTCACCCGCCCGGTGAACGGGTGAACACAAAGCCCCGGCCCGCGCTCACAGTTCAAGCTCAAAAACCCGGGCCGATATGCGGTAGCAGCGGGTATTGCCCAAGCCCGGCAAGCGGGCTTTGCAGTCGAAGGTGCGGCCCTTGTCTGGGGTCAGGCATTCATGTTCCAGCAGCACGCGGGCAGCGGCTCTTGTGGCCCCGAGGCAGCAAGGCCAGCACTTGTGTGCGTATTTCGGCGAATGGAGCCGGTCATTTCGGCGCATCGTGACCGGTTGGCTGAGGGGTGATTTCAGCGCGGCTTGCCGTCCACGAGGATGTCTGCCATCGCCCGGCGCATGGACTCGGAGACGCGGCAGCCGCTGGCTTCGATCTTGGCGGCGAGGTCTTGCTTGCTCAGTTTGTTCAGGCTCATGGCTTTTCCTTGGCGAAGATGCGGGCGGTGTTGCGGTGAATTTCCAGCACGGGCTCGATGGTGCCGGCCTTGTCGCGCTGGTAGCCGCCTGCGAGGTTCCAGCAGACGGGGATGCCCAGA
>JAIFNE010000217.1 GCA_020047875.1 Hydrogenophaga sp. | reverse complement strand
TGGGCGTTGCGAAGGCGCAGTATTTTGACGCCGGGTTGCTGCGCAGCAAGGGGATGATCCGGGCGCCGCTGCGTGCGGTGACGGCGCGGCTTGAGCGGCAGGGGGTGCTGTGATGGACTTCCTGGAGTTGCTGGACCAGTACAAGCAGAACCCCCGACGCGAGAGCGCGGCGATGCTGCTGACGGACCCGGCGCTGCTGCGGTACTGCGTGATCTGGAAACAGGTGACGGTGCGGCGGGTGCACGACTGGGCGGCGGATGCGAGCTGGACCGGGCTGTGGGAATGCGTGCATGTGGACCTGGAGACGATTGCGCTGCTGGCCGATGACGAGCTGGTGAAGGCGCGCAAGACGGTGGAGCGTCTGAAGGGCCTGCGCCTGGTGTACCCGGACGGCACGCTGATGGCGCTGGCGGACAAGGTGATCGCCAAGAAAATTACGGATGCGCTGGCCTAGCGCGCGGTGCGCTGGGCTTTTTTCTCGCATGAGGGTTCTGTCGAACCAGAAAGGAGGTGATTGATATGGCAACACGTTTGCGTCGTGACTCCGCGACGGGTAAACCGACCCGCGCGCAATACAACCGGGCATCCCCGGCTGTCAAAGGCATGTACTCGCAGTTCACGCGAGCTGCTGGCTTGTCTCGTGGCCGTTCCACGGCTTCCGGTTGATCGGTGATCCCGGGAAGCCACCGGCTTGCGTCGGTGGCTTTTCTGTTGGCGGGTAGCATGCGGTCATGATCAACGCCAAGACGCGACAAGCGACCAGAGCAGCGCTGAGCCACATGCGGGCTCAGCAGATACCCTGCATGCCGCTGGCGCAATGGTCCCACCCACACCCGGCGGTGCTGTTTTGGCGAGCGTTCGTCGCGGCCGGAGGGCTGGAGCTGGACCCGAAAATCTGGAACATCGAAGGCGGTGCCGTCGCTGGTGTCGCCAAGGCGGTGGAATCTGCCTTGATCGCGGGCAAGTGTTCCAGCAAGGCCTGCGCCGCGTTCATGTGGGAAACGCCAGAACGACACGACTGGGTGCGCGTGGATGACGGGTACGAAGTGGCGCCTTGTTACTACCTGGAAGACTTGTTGACGGACCTTTTCATCAACTCGCTCAACCGCTCATTGCTGGCGATTCAGGTGCTGCAAGGCATTGCTGACCTGGCCGAACTTGACCTGCTTGATGAGCCCGTGAAGCTGCCGGAGTGCGATGACGACGAAGAATAGCCGGGCTACTTGCGTTCCACGAACACGTCCGCATTGGGCGGGATCACCATCCTGGCTGCCTCCATCACGGCCGATATTTCCTGCAGCTTCACCCCTGGCTGCAGGGTGAGCTGAAACACCGTCCCACCGTTCGCCTGACCGGCCAGCACCAGCCGCGTCAGCGCTTCCTCTGGCGTGCCGCCTCGGGCTTCTTGTTCGGCCTCCACGGCGTCTTTCACCAATTGCGGGAGGCTGGCCCCGTTGGATGCAAACGACTCCTTCAGCCTGCCAACGATTTCCGCGTTCTGGCTTTTTGCCGTGGCGAACGCCTCACGGGCAATCTGCGCGAGAAGGTCTTTCGGGATGCGGAGGGTGATGCGGGTGAAGTGGTCTTCTTCCATGGTGACAAAGATACAGCAATGCATTGACACCGACACCGAAACGGTGTCAACGAAAGGAACCCATGAAAACCAGTGAACAGAAACCGCAAGTGCGACCGATCAGCCTTCGCCTGCCTGATGACCTGCGCAAGTGGCTGCGCGTGCGTGCTGCCCAGAACGACCGCAGCCTGAACGGCGAAATCCTCGCTGCCCTGAAGGACCTGCAGAAACGAGTGGGAGCTTGGCACGCGGCTGGAGTGCCTGAACGCGGACATTGACGACGACACGGACGCCGGGTTTGTGAACCGGGTGTTCCTTGGCGCGATGGATCAGATGGTTTCGCGGCAGATCTCTCGCGACACGCTGCGCAGCATGAAACGATCAGCCTCCGAGGGGTATTTCACAGGCGGTCGGGTGCCTTTTGGCTACCGCACTGAGCCAGATGGGAAACGGGCTCGCCTGCTTCCTGACGATGCTGAGGCACCGGTGGTAAAGAAGGCGTTTGCGCTGTGCCTGGCGGGCCTGGGTGCGCTGGCCGCTGCCCAGCAGTTGAATGAAGCGGGGCAGCTTAGGCGCGGCGCCTGCTGGAAAAAAACGAGCCTGCTGTACATGCTCCAGAGTGACGTGTACACCGGCACCAGAACATTCAACCGCAAGAACAAAAAGACCGGACAACTGAAGCCGAGCGCCGAGTGGGTGCAGGTGGAGAGCCACCCGGCGCTGGTGAGCCGTGAAGACTTTGAAAGGGTCCAGATCATGATGCAAGAACGGGCGCCCAGCCGGGCGCAAGGTGGCACGCCGCGCAGTGGGTTCGTGTTCAGCGGCCTGCTGACGTGCGGGGTGTGCGGCAACCCGCTGCAGGTGGTGAACGGCACAGGCCGCGGTGGCGTGCTCTACAACTATTACGGGTGCTGCGCCCACAAGAAAGGTGCACCGCGCTGCCTGTTCAGACCGACCCGTGCCGATCTGTTCGACGACTGGCTGATGGGCGAGGTGCTGGCCCAGCTGGTGACGCCGGAGGTGATGGCGCACGCTGTGCATGAGGTGAGCGACATGGGGAGCCGCTGGGCACAAGGCCAGGAGGGGAAAGCTGTTCGACCTGCTGGAGACACAAGGAAAGGACACGCCCGACCTGGCTGATGTGACCGACCGGCTGAAGCTGAGAAATTCGGAGATCCGTGCGGTGCAGGCCCGACTGGACTTGCTGGAGGATGAACCAGCGCGCGCCAAGGCCGCGAAGATCGACCCGACGCTGGCCGTGGAGGTGATGCGAGAGGTTGTTCAGGCTGGAGACGTGCAAAAAAAACGCGCCTTTATGGGCGCGTTTCTGGAGAACATCACGGTCACGGCTGACAGGGTGACTGTCAGTTACCGGGTTGAGGCTCTGGTGAACCTGGGCCACCTCGATGGTGTTCGTAATGGTGTGTATTGGCTCCCCGACCTGGACTCGAACCAGGGACCTGCGGATTAACAGTCCGTCGCTCTACCGACTGAGCTATCAGGGAACAGCCTCAAATTATAGCGGAACTTTTAGGAAGATTTTCGTGCCGCAGGTGGCGGCACAGGGTGTTTCTTCCGAACGTATTGCTGCGCAGCGCGGCCGATGGCAGCGCGCTATCGGGTCAGTCTTGATCGTGTTCGCCCGCATTGCGCAAGGCCTGGGCTGCCACCGCGTCGAGTGCTCCCTCCACCACATCACCGCTTGAAACCACCCGCAGCACATCGGTGCTGCGCAGCCGTTCCAGCGTGCGCCGTGTCATGGAGTGCGCCAGTCCCTTGGCCGAAACAAACATGAACAGCGTGCCATGCGGGCTGGCCCAAGTGAGCTGCGCGCGCACCCATTCGCTCTGAATCAGCAGGTCCACCCAGGCGCCGGGCAGCAGCTCAGTGTTAGGCAGTTCCAGTGGCTCCAGCGGCATCGGTCCCGAATCGACGGCCACATAACCCGCATTCTCGGCCTCGCTGCCAGCCATCCAGAAGCCGCGATTGGGCGCACCGCCGGGCGGCATGGCGCCAGGCTCGGCGATGTCGGACAACACCGGTATGTCACCACCGCCCCCGAGTTGCACCGATCCCGGATCGGCAGCGCTGACGCGGTCGCGCAGCGTGGGGACGTCCTGGGGTGGCTTTCCCTCGCTGGCCGCCAAGTCTGACAGTTCATCGGCAGCATCAGCCACCTCGAAGGCCTGCTCCTGCAGGGCCACCAGCGCGTCGAAGAAGACACCGGTGCGCTCGGCTGGATACTCAATGCGCAGCAGTGCCTGACGCAGCTGGCTTAGCAGCCGGGGCATCAGCCTGACCAGGCGACTGCGATCGCGCTGGATCAGCGGGACCTGAGCGCACCAGATCAGATCGTCTGCCACGCTGGTGATCGGTGAGCCATCGGCCGCCTCCAGCACGCCCGACAGCTGCGCTTGCGCCACCGCCTGCGCCCAGGGACGGCACAAAAACTCGACCACAAACCCTGGCAACGCTTTGTCAGCGATGCGCTGGCGAAAATCGGCAGCGAGCCGTTCGGCCAGCAGATGGCGCTGCTCGGCGTGCAGCAGCGAACGCGCCGCCTCGTCACGCATCCGGTGCTTGCGTGCATCGTCCTCATCCCAACGCCTTCGCAGTCGCCGCAACAGCCGGGCAAAGCTTTCCTCGGTCGCTGGGGCGCGCCGAATCGCTTTTACCGCCGCCACCACCGAGCGCAAAAGGTCGGAGAACCCCTCGTCGTTCTGACTGAGATAGCCCAGGCTGCGCTGGGTGATCACCTCAAGCAGCTGGCGCGCGGGATGCTGGCGCTCGCTGAAGAAACGGGGGTCGACGCGAGAGAGCTCGATCAGCACCGGCTCCATCAAACCGATCTGCTGCCGGATCGCAGGCAGCAGGCGTTCGTCCTGTGTGAGGTTGTCCAGCATCAGCCGCACCACTTCCTGACCCAGCAAACGGCCCAGGTTGACCTCATCAACCATCGGCAATTCGGCCTTCTCGGGCCGCGCTGCCGGGTGGCTCGCACGGCGGCGTAAGCGGGCCATCAGCGGCTCAAGCAAGTCCATGTCTTCCAGCGCGGTCATGGACACCGGGACCGTCTGCACAAATTCTTGTCCCGCCAACGGACTGGCTTCCAGATCGCCGGCCAGCAACTGGCGCAGGCGACCCAGGGTGAGCAACGTGCGCCCCAGCGGACTGCGCGGCGTGGGAGTTTGCTTGAGCAGAAGCGCCTGCACATCCAGCGGCTCCACGCCGTGCACCATCAGCCACTGCACGAGCTGCCGGTACACCTGGCGCAGGCTGTCACCCATGACGCCAGCCGCGGGCACCAGCAGGGCATTTCGCTGCGCAACATCGGGAACATGGCGCTGCAGCGTTTCGCGCAGCGCGCAGGCAAATGCAGCCGGTTTGAGCGGGTTGATGTCGGCCTGCACCGTGAGCCAGCCCATCAGGCCGCTCACCAGCGCGTTCAGGCGTGGCAACAGCTCTGCGCTGGCTCTCATCAGCTCCTGTTCGGCCAGCGCGAGGCCAATCGAGGCGTCGATGCGGCTTTCGTCGAGCAGCCGGAGATCGTCGAAACGCACAGGAGAAACGACCGATGCACCGGCCTGACCACCGTGGTACAGAGCCTGACGCAACTGGATCTGCCAGCTGCGCTTGATCGCTTCGGACTCGCCGAGCAAGTGCCGCACCAGCGAGGGGTCCACACGGCCATGCGCCTGCGGCACCCGCCCAGCACCGGCGGAATCCACGGCAGCAGCCAATCCGTCGAGCAGGTCGTCGACCATGGAGTCCGAGACCGAGAGGACCGTCTCCAGGCAATCCTGAAGCGTTGGCCGCAGGCTGCTCATGTCGTTGGCCACGCCGATTCGAAGCATCATCGGGGTGTTCATGGAGGCATCGTGGTGGGAACAGTTGACCAGCCTGAGGTCGCAAGCGCCTCGTTCCCCGGACCGGTCAGCGGTAGACGCGCGCACCAGAGAAGGCGGGCGCGCACTGCACATTATCAAAAAGCCAGCCGGCGCTCGCGCAGAGCAACCGCTGACCGGTCTTTTCCGCAGACGTGCGACAATCCAGCCCGTTGTTCAGCATCAGTGACTGGCAACACCAGCAGCCTGCTGGCGAGTTTGCAGCCCAACACATCGGGCCCGCGAGTTCATCTCTTGATCTCATCTGCCTTTGACTGAACGGGTGCTACCGCGCCCGACCAGGCAGATGCCCCCAGCGCCCTGGACGGGCGCCACACAACATGACTTTTGACGAACTGAACCTGGATCCAGCCCTTGTGCAGGCTGTGCGCGAGCACGGCTATGAAACGCCCACGCCCATCCAGATCGAGGCC
The DNA here is from genome assembly GCA_020047875.1 of Hydrogenophaga sp. Taxonomy (GTDB): domain Bacteria; phylum Pseudomonadota; class Gammaproteobacteria; order Burkholderiales; family Burkholderiaceae_C; genus Hydrogenophaga. The sequence continues at coordinate 20,128 of JAIFNE010000217.1, read as the reverse complement.
ATTCCGGCCGTGCTTGCTGGACGGGATCTGTTGGGCGGCGCCCAGACCGGCACCGGCAAAACCGCTGCTTTCACCCTGCCCATGCTGCAACGCCTGAGCCAGACCGAACGCGGCAAGAACAAGTTTGGCGGGGTGGCCATCCGAGCGCTGGTGCTGACCCCAACCCGCGAACTTGCGGCCCAGGTTGAGGAATCCGTGCGCGTCTACGGCAAGCACCTCGCCTTGACTTCTACCGTCATTTTTGGCGGCGTGGGCATGAATCCGCAGATCAACGCCATGAAACGCGGCGTGGACATTCTGGTGGCAACACCCGGCCGTCTGCTCGATCTGCAGCAGCAGGGTTTCCTCGACCTCTCGGGCGTGCAGATGCTGGTGCTGGACGAAGCCGATCGCATGCTCGACATGGGCTTCATTCACGACGTGAAGAAAATCCTGGCCCTGGTGCCCAAAGAAAAGCAGAGCCTGCTGTTCTCCGCCACCTTCAGCGACGAGATTCGCGACCTGGCCAATAACCTGCTCAAAGACCCGCTGAGTATCCAGGTGACCCCGCGCAACACCACGGTGCAGCGCATCAGCCAGGTGATTCATCCCGTGGGACGCGGCAAGAAAAAGGCGCTGCTGGTTCACATCATCAACCAGCACAACTGGAGCCAGGTGCTGGTATTCACCCGCACCAAGTTCGGTGCCAACAACGTGGCTGAGTTCCTCACCAAGAACGGCATCCAGGCCATGGCGCTGCACGGCAACAAAAGCCAGGGTGCACGCACCCAGGCACTGGCCGGGTTCAAGAGCGGCGACATCCGCGCCCTGGTGGCCACCGACATTGCGGCACGTGGCATCGACATCGACGAACTGCCGCACGTGGTGAACTACGAAATTCCGAACGTGTCGGAAGACTACGTGCACCGCATCGGCCGCACCGGGCGCGCAGGCAAGAGTGGCGAGGCCGTGAACCTGGTGAGCCTGGACGAAGAAGGCTTCATGATGGACATCGAGCGCTTCACCAAGCAACAGATTCCGGTGGAGATATTTCAGGAATTCATGCCTGAGCCGGGCGAGCGCGCCGAGCCCATTGCCATGGGTCGCCAGACCATCTGGGGCGGCGCCGGGAAGCCGCCGAGCCGTGAGATCATGGCAGCAGCGGCCAAGACCGCACGCACCGAAATGCTGCAGCGTGTGCGCGAGAAGAAAGCCGCCGACGGCGGCGGTGGTGGTGGTGGTGGAAATGGTGGCGGCGGTCAGCGCCAGCGACAGCGCCCCGCAGGGTCTGGTGAAGGCAGCCCGCGTGGCGACGGCGAGCATCGGCAAGCGCCACGAGGCGAAGGCCGACGCGCCGGTGGCCGAGGCGCTGGTCCGGCCAGCCGCCCCGGCAACGCGCAGCCCCGTGCCGAGCGCGCGCCGCGTGACGACCGCGGCCCCCGGGAAGACAGAGAACCACGCGAAGACCGCCAGCCTGGGCCCAATGCCCACCTGGGCAGCCTTCGCATCCGCGAGCCGCGTCCCCGCACCGCGGCCCCTGGCGGCCAGCCCGACCCGCTGCGCACCAGCATCGACTCCATGCGCACCGGCAGCCGGGGTGGCAAAGGTGGTCCTGGCGGCAACCGAGGAGGTCGCAGTGGCGGCTCTGGCGGTGGCGGTGGCGGTGGCGCAGCCGATCCGCTGCGCACCAACTTTGGCCGCCTTCGCTGAGGCACAGTGACCCAATTGGCGCGAACATCCTGAATGGCGCGCAACAAAACAAAGGCGGACCGAGGTCCGCCTTTGTTTTGGCCTTGACTCAACGCTCCATGACACGTCCGCTGAATGGGGTTGCCTCAGGCAGCCGGCGTGGGGCACGAGGCCGGTGTTCGCAGGTATGTGACGCACAATCGGCATAGGGGGCCTCCATGATAGGAGGCACCCCTGCCACACCACCCGGCATGCGGGTCCGCACCGGGCGGTTCGAGAGTTTGAGGTCAGGACAGTCTTGGTAACCCCAGCCCATCAAAGTACGCAATCGTCAGCACGCTGTTGAGCAACTTGGCGCTGTTTCGCCACCAGCGGCGGCAGTTGCCCGCCACCTGTTTGGCGACATCTTCGCTGGCTCCCAGCGCCTTGAGTTCCCGGTAGATCGCCTTTGGCCTTTTCCAATGCCTGAGCTGGATGGCCCGCAGGCGATGGCGCAGCCATTCGTCCAGCTCTCGCCAGACACGGGGCGTTTGCGCCAGCCCGAAGTACGCCTTCCAGCCCAGCAGGTAGGGCCTGAGTTTCTCCACCACCTGCGCCAAGCTGCGCCCGCCCGAGCGGCGCGTGAGCTGCCGTATCCGTGCCTTGAAGTTGTCCAGCGGCTTTTCAGCCACCTTGCATTTGACTTGCCCGCCCTTGGCTACCCACAGCGCGTAACCCAGGAACTTGCGCCCAAAGGCGCTGGCCACTGCGCTCTTGGCTTCATTGATCTGAAGCTTCAAGCCTGTGTACAGCTTCCTCAGGTACACCATCACCCGCTCGCCAGCTCGTCTGCTGCCTACGTAGACGTTGCAGTCATCGGCATAACGCGCAAAGCACAAGCCCCGCGCCTCCAACGCCTTGTCCACCTCGTCGAGCAGCACGTTGGCCAGCAGCGGGCTCAGCGGCCCACCTTGCGGCGTGCCCAGATGGCGATCAACCACCACCCCGCCCGCCATGATTCCGGCATTCAGATACGCCCGAATCAGCCGGATCACTCCGGCATCATCGATGCGCCTCTTGAGCCTGTCGATCAGGATGTCATGATTGACCCGGTCAAAGAACTTGGCCAGGTCCACGTCCACCACCACGCGCTTGCCGGACTGGACGTAGCCTCGCGCGGCCTTGACCGCGTCGTGCGCTCGCCTGCCAGGACGAAACCCGTGGCTGTGTTCGCTGAAGGTGGGGTCGATCTGGGGTTGCAGCACTTGCAGCAGTGCTTGCTGGATCAGCCGATCCAGCACCGTGGGGATGCCCAGCTCGCGCTGGCTCCCGTCGGGTTTGGGAATCATCACCTTGCGTACCGGTTTGGGCCGGTACGTGCCCGCCAGCAGCGCTTGGCGGATGTCGCTCCAGCTTGTGCGAATCACCTGGGCGGTCTGCTCGATGTCGAGTCCGTCTACCCCGGCGGCGCCTTTATTGGCCTTCACCCGCTTCCATGCCGCTTGCAGGTTCTGTCTCGTCAGCGCTGCCTCCAGCAGGCCACCGGTGCCCGCCATCTGCTTTGCCGACCCTGTGCCCGGGTGCTCAAGGGGCGGGCCGCAGGCTTCGTCGCTGGTGAGATCCCGCACGGCTTCACCGTGCGCTACGCCCACCCGCCCGGGTTGCCCCGGCATCTGACGCATGGCCTTTGACATCTACCTTGTCCTCGGTCACTCACGCTCGTTCGGTCCTTCGCACTTTCGTCTCGGTCTCAGCGACCCCCTACTCGAACTACTACGACCTCTGCTGACTTCTCGCTCCAGCTTGCGCTGTCGCCCTTTCAGGCATAAGGCGAGATCTCCCCAGGTAAGAACGCACACCTTCATCGCACAACCGCCGCATTTACGCCGCCTCGCCTTGGTCACAAAAGCTTTGCGGTTTCTTGCCCGCTCGCCTTGCTTGGCAACGCCTTCTATGCGGTTCTTGTTCATCGGCTCACGATTTACGCTCCACGCTTCCTCCCCACATTCGGTCGCCCTCATGCAGTTGCGCTTCACTTTGCTCACTGTGACCAGCTCGCAGCGGGACTTGCACCCGCAGGTGTGCGCCCATGCTGGGCGCACAAGCAAAACTCCCCGCCAACTTGCGTTGGCGGGGAGTTTTTATTGATTTGGGGTGGCTGATGGGGCTCGAACCCACGACAACAGGAATCACAATCCTGGACTCTACCAACTGAGCTACAGCCACCGTAGAACCATCAATTATAGCGGCAATGAACCGCTCCGCCTCAAGCGAGCATCCGCATTGGAACCATCAGCCCGGTACGACAGTAGGCGTTCGCGGAGCGGCCACCTCAATGCGTACCTTGAACCGTTTCTTGAGGGCGTTGTAGTAAGCCTGTCCTTCGGCACCAGCCCACCATTGACCATATTGCTGCGCCTCTTGACGAAGGGCGTTGGCATCGCGCGTTTCGCGCGGCAGGACCTTCTCCACCTTCATCACAGCATAGCCCTGGGTGCCAAGGCTCACGCCTTTCCAGGCGGGCAATTTCGTCGGATCTGCGCTGAGCGCGGCATTGAGCACCGAGGCTGGCAGGCCCTGAGCCTTTTCACGCGAAACCAGCAGCGCAGCGGGCAGCGCGGCGCTGTCTGGCGCGCCCTGCCAGGCCGCAAGCTTGCTGGCGCCTTCCTCTTGCGCCATCTGGGTCGCGCGCTGCGCCACCAGCCGAAGGCGCACCTCATCGCGCACCTCGGCCAGCGGCTTGGTGCGCGCCGGGCTGTACTGCACCACGCGAGCGGACGTGAGTTGTCCAGACCGCGTTTCCACCGCTGCCACGTTGCGCTTCTTCTCGATCGACTCCAGCGCAAAAATTTCGCTCAGTAGACGCTCGTTAGACAAGACGCCCGCGCCGGCCTGGGGCTGGCGCGTCACGCCCTTGGCGGTCTGCACAGTGAGCTTGAACCGCTCGGCGGCTGGCTCGAGGCTGTCGCCTTGCTCGTACACCAGGTTGCTGAAGGCCTCGGCGCTTTCCGCGAACAACCTTTGCGCCTGCTGCTGCTTCAGATCGGTCTCGATCTTGGCGCGCATCTCCTCAAACGGCTTGGGCTTGGGTGCCTTGATGTCGGTCACCTTGATCAGGTGAAAGCCAAACTCGGTTTCCACCGGCTCAGACACCTCGCCTTTGCGGAGTGCGAACACGGCGTCTTCAAACGGCTTGACCATGGCACCGCGTGAAAAGAAGTCGAGATCGCCGCCGTTGGCTGCCGAGCCCGGGTCCTGCGAGTTGGCTTTGGCCACGTCGGCAAACGTCTCGGGCGCCTGGCGAATCTGGGCCAGCAGGGTCTCGGCGCGCGTCTTCACCGCTGCCTTGTCGGCAGCAGACGCGCCGGGCGCCACCGTGAGCAGAATGTGGCTGGCGCGGCGCTCTTCGTTGCCAGAGAGCTGGGCGGCATTCTGCTCGTAGTAGGCGCGCAAATCGGCTTCGCTCAGGCTCACCCCGGTCGTCAGGGCCTCGGCATCCAGCACCAGATACTCGACATCGGCCTGCTCAGGCGCCTGAAACAACTGCGGGTTCTCGTTGTAGAAAGCCTCCAGCTCGGCCTCGCTGGGCGTCACCCGGGCAGCAAAGTCGCTGGACAAAAACTGCACCACGCGCACTTCGCGCTGCTCAAAGAAAGCGTTCAGCGACACCTTGGCCAGCTCGGGCGAAGTGAAGCCGGAACCTTCGACGCCCTGAACGACCTGGCGCATGGAGAGGTCGGCGCGCACGCGGGCTTCGAACATCTCGGGCGTCATGCCCTGGCGCGACAGCAGCTGCCGGTAGGCATCCACATCAAGCGAGCCATCAGGACGGCGCAGCGAGGCGATCATTTCGTTTTGCTGCAGCTCTTGCGCCAAACGCTGGTCGCTGGTCTGGAGATGCAGTTTCTGCGCAGCCAACGCGAGCACGCGATCGCGCACTAGGCGTTCTAGGGTGCCGTAGCGGGCCTCTGGACTGTCGAGCAGCGCCGCATCCGACTCGCGCAGGCGCTGCGACTCAACCTGGTGCGCCTGATCCCATTCCTGCTGCGTGATGTCTTCGCCGTTCACGGTGGCGACCGTCTTGCCCCGGCCACTGCCATCGGAAAACCCTTCCACGCCAAACAGCACGAACGAGGGAATGATCAGGATCAACAAGAAACCCATCAGGTATCTCTTGTGGTTGCGGATGGAATCAAACATGCGTGCAAACCTTGAAACAACGGACGGGACCGACCACGGTTCCGTCAACAAAAAAGGCGAACCCGGGTTCGCCTTTTCGATGGTGGTGGGTGCTGACGGGTTCGAACCGCCGACCTACGCCTTGTAAGGGCGCCGCTCTACCGACTGAGCTAAGCACCCCACGGAAACCGTGGAGCGCCTCAGTTCAGCGCATCCTTCAAAGCCTTGCCGGGACGAAACTTCGGCACTTTGGCCGCCTTGATTTTAATCTCGTCGCCGGTGCGGGGGTTGCGCCCCTTGCGAGCGGGCCGCTTGGTGACCGCGAATGAACCAAACCCCACGAGGGACACGGTGCCACCCTTTTTGAGGGTGGTGCGGATCGCGGTGAGCGTCGAATCGAGTGCGCGCGTGGCAGCCGCCTTGGAGATGTCTGCGTTTGCGGCGATGTGCTCGACGAGTTCGGTTTTGTTCACAAAAAGCCCCTCTTGAAATGGATGAAAACGCTGCGTGCAAGGCCGCCAGGTGCCGGCCGTCACATTGACGATACGGCAAGCCCTGAGCGTTTGCTCAACGTGCCGAAACTCAAAACGCGGGTCCGGCATCGATACCAGTCGATTAGACCCATGGCGTCTGACCGCTGTCAAGGCAGTGAGCCGCCTTAGAACCTCGTGAGCACCGCAGGGGTTAAATTCTAGACGCTTTCCGCCAGCGCCTCGGGCCGCTTCACGCAACGAGAGCCGCAGCGATGGCACGACCAACGTCGGCGGTGCCGGCGTTGCCGCCCAGGTCGGCGGTGCGTGGTGCCCCGCTGTCGGGCTGCAGCACGGCTTCAATCGCGTTCATCACGGCGTCGTGCGCGGTTCGGTAGCCAAGGTGGTCGAGCATCATCGCACCGCACCAGATCTGCCCAATCGGGTTGGCAATGCCTTTGCCCGCGATGTCGGGCGCCGAGCCGTGCACGGGTTCGAACAGCGAGGGATGGACACGGGTCGGGTTGAGGTTGGCGCTGGGCGCGATACCGATGGTGCCGGTACAAGCGGGCCCCAGGTCGCTCAGGATGTCACCGAAAAGGTTGCTGCCCACCACCACATCGAAGAAGTCGGGGCGCTGCACGAAGTGCGCCGTGAGGATGTCGATGTGGAACTTGTCGACCGTCACGTCGGGGTACTGCTTGGCCATCTCGGCCACCCGCTCATCCCAGTAAGGCATGGTGATGGCGATGCCGTTGCTTTTGGTGGCGCTGGTCAGGTGCTTTTTCGGCCGCGAACGCGCCACCTCGAAGGCATGGCGCAGCACACGGTCCACCCCAATGCGCGACATCACGGTCTCTTGCACCACGATCTCCCGCTCGGTGCCCGCATACATGCGCCCGCCAATGCTGGAGTACTCGCCCTCGGTGTTTTCGCGAACGATCACCATGTCGATTTCCCCGGCCTGCCGCGGCGTGCCGTCACGCCGCACCACCGGCGCGGTCACACCGGGCATCAGTTTTGCCGGGCGGATGTTCACGTACTGGTCGAACTCGCGCCGGAACAACAACAGCGAGCCCCAGAGCGAGATGTGGTCTGGCACCGTCTCAGGCCAGCCAACGGCACCGAAGTAGATCGCGGCGTGGCCACCGATCTGCTGTTTCCAATCGTCGGGCAACATCTGGCCGTGTTTCTGAAAGTAAGCGCAACTGGAGAAATCGAAGTGGTCGAACTGCAGCGGGATGTTGAACTTCGAGGCCGCAGCCTCCATCACGCGCAAGCCCTCAGGCATGACTTCGGTACCAATGCCGTCGCCAGCAATGACGGCGATGCGATGCGGGGTCTTCATGGTGTGCTCCAGGTTGGGGTGTGGTGGAAGGTTGAGGGGCCGGCAGGCCCCGCAGAACGGTCGGCAGACTGACGCATCAGGCCGCTTTCGGCGCGCGAATCACCAAGCTCACGCCCAGCGCGGTGAGCGCGATGCCGGCCACGGTGAACAGGGTGACCGGTTCATCAAACAGCACCCAGGCGATCAGCGCCGTGCAAGGCGGAACGAGGTACATCAGACTGGCAACTTTCGCCGCAGCACCGCGCTGAATCAGCAGATACAACAGCGAGCTGCCGCCCAGCGTGAGCCCGAGCACCGACCAAGCCATGGCGCCCGCCAGCTCGCCGTTCCAGCGCATGGCCTCGGTCTCCAGCAGCGCCAGCGGCAGCGTGACCACCAGCGCAGCCAGCAGCTGCACCGTGTTGGCAGTGCGTACATCGCAAACTTTCACATAGCGCTTCTGGTACAGCGTGCCGGCGGTGATGGAGAACAGCGCCAACATCGCCAGCGAGAGGTTGAACCAGTCGGCGTGGTCGCTCGCGCCACCGGCGTCAAACTTGCGGGAGACCACCAGCACCAAGCCGGCAAACCCCAGCATCACGTCCGTCGGCCCCGCCCATGGCGCTCAGCCAGACCGCGGTGAGTACCGGTTGAATACCCACGATCAGCGCCGCCAGACCCGAGCCCATCCCCGCCTTCACCGCCGCCCACACGCCACCGAGGTAGCCCGCGTGCATGAGCACACCGGTGATGGACAGGTGCAGCCATTGCGCGCGGTTCACTGGCCACCTCACACCGGCAACCCAGATCCACGGCAGGAAACACAGAATCGACAGCGCGTAGCGCACCGCCAGGAACGACATGGGCGGGGCATGGGGCATGCCGTAACGCGCGACGATGAAGCCTGTGCTCCAGATCAACACAAACACCCAGGGCATGGCGCGCAGCCACGCGTTGTCTTGCGCGGTGGCCGTCATCAGCGCTCAGCGTGAGCGCGCACGAATCTCGGGCAGCGCTTTCTTGAGGTAGTACACCATCGACCAGATGGTCAGTACCGCCGACACCCAGATCAGCCAGGTGCCCCAGACGCGGGTATCGATCACCCCGAACACGGTGTCGTGGAACAGCAGGAAGGGGATGGCAATCATCTGCACCATGGTCTTGGCCTTGCCCACCATGTGCACCGCCACGCTCTTGGTCGCGCCGATGATGGCCATCCACTCGCGCAGCGAAGAAATGGCGATCTCCCGGCCAATGATGATCAGGGCCACGAACACATCGGCGCGGTCCAGGTGCACCAGCACCAGCAGGCTGGCGCAAACCAGAAACTTGTCGGCCACCGGATCGAGAAAGGCGCCAAAGGCCGAGGTCTGGTTGAGCCGGCGCGCCAGGTAGCCGTCGGCCCAGTCGGTCAGCGCGAACACAACGAACAGCACCGTGGCAATCAGGTTCTGCTGCGCAGGACTGACCCCCTCCAGGTAAAACACGCCGACGATCAGCGGGATCGCAACAATGCGCGCCCAGGTCAGCAGCGTGGGAAGGTTGAAAAACATGCGTCGATTATGAAGGGACTGGCGGAGCGAGCCCGCAACCGATACGGCGCCCGGCAGCAGCCCGCGCCGCACAGGCTCCAAGGGGCCACTCAGTGAAGCGCGCGGTAGATGGCATCCGCCAGATCGGCCGAGATGCCTTCCACGGTGCACAGATCGTCCACGCTCGCGCTCGCCACACCGCGCACACCACCAAAGCGCTGCAGCAGCCGCGCCCGCTTCTTGGGCCCCACGCCCGGAATGTCTTCCAGCTTGCTGGCGCCGGTGCGCACCTTGGCGCGCTGCGCCCGCATGCCGGTGATGGCAAAGCGGTGCGCCTCGTCCCGGATCTGCGCCACCAGCATCAGCGCGGCCGAGTCGTGGCCCAGGTAAACCTTCGGGCGGCCATCGGCAAACACCAGCTCTTCCAGGCCCACCTTGCGGCCCTCGCCCTTTTCCACCCCAACGATCAGGGCGAGATCCAGCCCCAGTTGCTCAAACACCTCGCGCGCCATGCTCACCTGCCCCTTGCCGCCATCGATCAACACCAGATCGGGCATGCGCGGGCCGGTGGGCAGGCCGCTGACCGCGTCGGGCACGGTGTCGGCTGGTGGCGTGTGCGCCATCAAGGCGGCGTCGGGGATCGGCAGCGCAGGCGCCTCGGCGATCTCGTCCTTCAGCGCCTCGGCAATGCGGCCATAGCGCCGCAACAACACCTGGCGCATGGCGGCGTAGTCGTCGCCCGGGGTGATGCCTTCGATCTTGTAGCGGCGGTACTGGCTGTTCTGCATCTTGTGGTCTTCAAACACGACGCAGGACGCCTGGGTGGACTCGCCCGCGGTGTGCGAAATGTCAAAACACTCGATGCGCAGGGCCTCCAGCGCCTCGTCGGGCAGCTGCAGTGCGTCGGCCAGCGCCCGGGTACGGGCCTGCTGCGAGCCCTCCTCGGCCAGCAAGCGGGCGAGCGCAATCTCGGCATTTTTTTGCGCCATCTCCAGCCAGATGCGACGGTGTTCGCGCGGCTGGTGGACCGCGTTCACCCGGGATCCCGTCTGCTCGCTCAGGGCATCGAGCAGCGCCTTGCTCACCGGATGGCTGCTCACCAGCGTGTGCGGCATCGCCACGCCCAGGTAGTGCTGGGCGATGAAGGCTTCGAGCACCTGCGCCGCCACGCGCTCGGCCGGGTCGCCGGCGTCCGCAGCCTCGGCGCCCTCCTCGCGCAAGGCCTGGGCAATCTGAGCCGCATCCTCCACATGGGCCGGGAAGTAGGGCCGGTCCCCCAGGTGGCGCCCGCCACGCACCATGGCCAGGTTGACGCAGGCGCGGCCACCTTGCACCTTCACCGCGAGCACGTCCACGTCTTTGTCGGACACGTTGTCCATCGCCTGCTGGTGCAACACGCGCGAGAGCGCCGCCATCTGGTTGCGGATCTCGGCCGCCTGCTCGAATTCCAGCCGCTCGGCGTGGGCCATCATGCGCTGCTCCAGCGTGGCCAGCATCGCCTGCGTCTCGCCACGCAGAAATGCCTCGGCGTCGGCCACATCGCGCGCATAGGCCTCGCTGTCGATCAGGTCCACGCAAGGTCCGCTGCAGCGCTTGATCTGGTAGAGCAAACAGGGCCGCGTGCGGTTGGTGAACACGGTGTCCTCGCAGGTGCGCAGGCGAAACACCTTTTGCAGCAGCGTGATCGACTCCTTCACCGCCCAGGCGCTGGGGTAAGGGCCATAGTAGCTGTGGCGTCGGTCAACCACGCCACGGTAGTAAGCCATGCGCGGGAACGCGAGCGAGGGCACCGGCCTGGCTGCGCTGATGCGAAAGGCCTCGCGCGTGCCGGTGATCTTCAGATAGGGATAGCTTTTGTCGTCGCGAAACAGAATGTTGAACTTCGGGTTCAACGTCTTGATCAGGTTGTTTTCGAGCAGCAGCGCCTCGGCCTCGGAGCGCACCACGGTGGTTTCCATGCGCGCAATCCGGCTCACCATGTGGCCAATGCGGGTGCCGTCGTGGCTCTTCTGGAAATAGCTGCTGACGCGCTTCTTCAGGTTGCGGGCCTTGCCCACATAGAGCAGCTGCCCCTGCGCATCGAAGTAGCGATAAACCCCGGGCAGCCCGGGCAAGGCAGTCACTTCGCTCAGCAGTTGATCGGAGAAACCAGGTTCCATGACCCGTATTGTGGCGGCGCGAGGAGCCTGTCGGACTTGGGGAGCGCCGGCTACAAATCGGCCGCAGCGGTCCATTTTTTCCCTGCTTCTTGCCCCATAGCCGGGCTATGGGGCGGTGAATCGGGCAAAAACTGACCTCGCTGGGGCCATTTTTGATGAAACCTTCGGTTTTCGCTGATCGGCGCCCCAAGCCCGACAGGGTCCTGGCTGCGGCATCATTCGCCCATGACCAGCGCTTGCAACCCTCACCTGCCCGCCTTGCACTGGGACATTTTTTGCCGCGTGGTCGACAACCTGGGCGACATCGGCGTGTGCTGGCGCCTCAGCGCCGACCTGGCAGCGCGGGGCCAGCGGGTGCGGTTGTGGATCGACCAGCCAGAGCCCCTGCGCTGGATGGCGCCCGGGGCACTGGAGGGAGAAGTCCCCTGTGTGCAGGTGCGGCACTGGCGCGACCCGCTGCCCACGGATGCGCTGGCCGACTGGACGCCGGGCGAGGTGTGGATCGAGGCCTTCGGCTGCGATCCGGCGCCCGAATGTGCGGCGCGACTGGCCGAGCACATGGCCCGCGGCGGCGCGGCGCCGGTGTGGATCAACCTGGAGTACCTGAGCGCAGAGGCCTGGGTGGAGCGCTGCCACCGCCTGCCTTCGCTGGTCACGGGCGGGCCGCTTCGAGGCCTGAGCAAATGGTTTTTTTACCCCGGCTTCACCCCGGCCACCGGTGGTCTGCTGCGCGAGCCCGACCTGGCCGCGCGCCAGGCGGCTTTTGATGCGCAGGCCTGGTGCCAGGCACAAGGTCTGCACGAGCTGCAGGCGCGCCGAGTCGCTCTGTTCTGCTACGAACCGCGGGTGCTGGAACAGCTCATGCGAGAGGTCGCGCAAGACGATCCGTCCTGCCAGTGGCTGGTGACCCCGGGCCGCGCGGCGCAGGCGGTGGCTGCGCTGGCACCAACCGACCCAGCCATCCAAATCCACGCACTGAAGCCGCTGCCGCAGCGCGAATTCGACCACCTGCTGTGGGCCTGCCAGCTCAACTTCGTGCGCGGTGAAGACTCGCTGGTGCGCGCCATCTGGGCTGGCCAGCCGTTCGTCTGGCAGATTTACCCCCAGCACGACGACGCCCACCACGCCAAGCTCGAAGCCTTTCTGGACTGGCTTCAGGCGCCGGCCTCGCTGCGCCGTTTTCACCACCAGTGGAACGGCATCGGCCCGGCCGCTGGCCGGGTGTGGCCGGGCTGGCAGACGGTGAAGGACTGGCGCGACTGTGTGCAGGCTGCGCGCGAGCGCCTGCTGGCCCAGGCCGACCTGAGCCAGCAGCTGATCGGCTTTGTCACCGAAAGGCGATAAAATTCAGGGCTTTGCGGATCACCGGCTGCCCACCACAGGCCAGCAGGCCTGCCCCGCCCGCCTTCTGCCTTGCCGCACAGATCGCAGCCACCAGCACCGTTCCCGGGCACTTCAGCCCTGCCGGAACCTGCGGCCCAACCGTTGGAATGTTTATGAAGATCGCCCAAGAACTGCGCGCCGGCAATGTGATCATGCACGGCAAAGACCCCATGATCGTGTTGAAGACCGAGTACAGCCGCGGCGGCCGTGGCGCGGCCACGGTCCGCCTCAAACTCAAGGCCCTGCTCAACAACATGGCCACCGAAGTCGTCTGCAAGGCCGACGACAAAATGGACCAGATCATTCTGGAGAAGAAGGAGTGCACCTACTCCTACTTCGCCGACCCGATGTACGTCTGCATGGACGCTGATTACAACCAGTACGAAGTCGAAGCCGAAAACATGGGCGACGCGCTGAACTACCTGGAAGACGGCATGACGGTGGAAGTGGTGTTCTACGACGGCAAGGCCATTTCGGTCGAACTGCCCACCAGCGTGGAGCGCGAAATCACCTGGACGGAACCCGCCGTCAAGGGCGACACGTCCGGCAAGGTGCTCAAGCCGGCCAAGATCGCCACCGGCTTCGAAGTCTCGGTGCCACTGTTTGTGGCCCAGGGCGACAAAATCGAGGTGGACACCCGCACCGGCGAGTACCGCAAACGGGTCTGAGGCTGTTCTGCCTGCCTAAAACCTCCAAAAGGCTCCCTCGGGAGCCTTTTTGCGTTGTGCGTGAAAGCCCACCGCCCGGCGCGGATCGCGCGGACCGTTGACCTGCTAAAACCACCCTTTCTGGAGACTTCCTTGCCAAGCACCGAACACCTGACCCAGCACATCACCGAGCGCCGCCTGGCCGATGCCTGGGCCGAGCTGCAAGCCCACGCCAGCAACGGCAACGCGCTCCAAGCCGATGCCTACCGCCTTGCGTTTGCCGACCCCGAATTCCTGCTGCGGCGCGAAACGCGGGGCATACGCTTCCAGCTTGAAATGCTCAAGCCCGATCTGGCCCAGCAAGATCTGGGAATCGAAAACACCGTCGTGGTGTTCGGCAGCGCGCGCTTTCGCGACACCCAGGAGGCACAAACTTTGCTGGCCGAGGCCGAAGCCCAGGGCGACGCACAGGCAGTGGCGCGCGCCCAAACCCTGCTGCGCAACGCACCGTACTACGAGCATGCGCGCCAATTCGCGCGCACCGTGGCGCGCTACAGCCAGCGCTGCCCCCAAGAAGACCAGCTCTACATCTGCACCGGCGGCGGCCCGGGCATCATGGAAGCGGCCAACCGCGGCGCGCACGATGAGGGCGCCCTCAACGTGGGGCTGAACATCGCCCTGCCCCACGAGCAGGAGGGCAACCGCTTCATCTCGCCCGAACTGAGCTTCAAGTTCCACTACTTCGCGCTGCGCAAGATGCACTTCATGATGCGCGCCAAGGCCCTGGTGGCGTTTCCCGGTGGCTTCGGCACGCTGGACGAGCTGTTCGAGGTGATCACCCTGGTGCAGTGCAAGAAGGCCAAGCCGCTGCCCATCGTGTTGTTTGGCAGCGGCTACTGGAAACGCCTGCTCAACCTGGATGCGCTGGTCGAGGAAGGCACCATTTCAGCGGAAGACCTCCAGCTGTTCAGCTATGCCGACGACCCGGCAACCGCCTGGACCACCATCCAGCGCTTTTACGATCTGCCCGCCTGACCGCAAGCCACCCGCGCAGCAGCGCAGCGCGGGGGAAACGGGCCAGCCGCCGGGCCGCCCCAAGGCAGGCCCAGCCCCCTCGGGGGGAAGCGACCCGCGCAGCGGTGGAGCGTGGGGGTGATATCACTCCCCCCAGCCACCCCCCAGCGCCCGGTACAGCGCCACCTGGTTCTGCTGCAAAGCCAGCTGGCTGAGCGCCAAGGCCTGCTGGGTGGCAAACAGCGAGCGCTGGGCATCGAGCACGTCGAGAAAACTCGCCACGCCATTGCGGTAGCGCAGCTCACTCAGGCGGAAACGCTCGGACTCGGCCGTGGCCTGCGCCTGCAGCGCACGCACCTGCTCCCCCAGCTTGGCGCGACCCGCCAGCGCATCGGCCACCTCGCGAAAGGCGGTCTGGATGGCCTTTTCGTACTGGGCCACCGCGATGGCGCGAGCGGCCTGCGCGGCGTCCAGATTGGCCTGGTTGCGGCCAGCGTCAAAGACAGGCAGCAGCGCCTGCGGTGACAGCGAGAAACCCCAGGAGCCGTCTTTGAACAGACCGGAGAGCTCGTTGCTCACCGAGCCAAAACCGGCGGTGAGCGAGATGCGCGGGAAAAAGGCGGCGCGCGCGGCGCCAATGCTGGCGTTGGCGGCCGCCAGCTGCTGCTCGGCCTGGCGGATATCGGCCCGCCGGGTCAGCAAGTCGGAGGGCAAGCCCGCCGGCACCGCGCTAAACAGCGGCGGCGCGGGAGCGGTTTGTGGGGCCACCAGGGCATCGGGCACGGCCTGCCCCACCAGCAGGGTCAGCGCGTTCAGATCGAGCGCGCGCAGCCGCTGCTGCTGCGCCAGCGCTGCCTGGGCCGCTGCCGTGAGCGACTCGGCCTGGCGAAGATCCAGCGCAGAACTGGCACCGTTGTCAAAACGCAGCTGAATCAGGCGCAACGAGTCTTGCCGGGTGGCCAGGGTGCGCCGGGTCAGAGCCAGCAGATCGTCATTGGCCTGCAGGCTGAGCCAGGTGCTGGCCACCGCCGCGACCAGGCTGGTCTGCGCGGCGCGCTGCGCCTCCTCGCTGGCGAGGTACTGCGCCAGCGCGGCCTCCTTGAGGCTGGCGACGCGGCCAAAGAAATCGATCTCCCAGCTGCTCAGGCTCAGACCCACGCTGTAGCTGGTGCTGCTGCCACCGCTTGAGGTGGGTTGGCGGCTGCCGCTGGCGCCCAGGTTGAGCGTGGGGAACTGGTCGGCGCGGCGGATCTGGTACTGCGCGCGCACCTGCTCCATGTTGAGCGTGGCCAGGCGAAGGTCGCGGTTGTTGGCCAGCGCCAGATCGATCAGCTCGCGCAGGCGGGCGTCGGCCACGAATTCCTGCCAGCGCATTGCTGCCACCGGCTGGCCCGCCGCCTGGTCTGCAGCTTGACCCGGGAAGCTCGCAGGCACAGGCAAAGGTGGCCGTTCGTTGACCGGAATGAGCGAGCAGCCCGCGAGCGCCAGGCTCAACAGGCTGAGGGCGACAGGGCGCAGGTTTTGGGGAAAGGTCATGTCCTGAATTCCAACTGGCTTGGCGCACAGCGCCACGACGCGGGAGAAGCGTGGCAGGCGGTTACCCATGTTTGGCAGCCGCCTCGGCGTCTGGCTGCGGCTGACGCTCGCCGCCCTTGAACAGCGTGCGCACCACCACAAAAAACACCGGCACGAAGATCACCGCCAGCACGGTGCCGGTGATCATGCCGCCCAACACGCCGGTGCCGATGGCGCGCTGGCTGGCCGAGCCCGCGCCGGTGGCGAGCACCAGCGGCAACACGCCCAAGGCAAAGGCCATCGAGGTCATGATGATGGGGCGAAAACGCAGATGCGCAGCAGCCAGCGCAGCCTCCACTGCGGTCTTGCCCTGCGCCTGCAGGTCCTTGGCAAACTCGATGATCAGAATCGCGTTTTTCGCCGACAGGCCAATGATGGTGACCAACCCCACCTGAAAGTAAACGTCGTTGGAATACGCCCTGAGCAACGTGGCCAGCAACACGCCAAGCACCCCCAGCGGCACCACCAGGATCACGGCCAGCGGCACGGTCCAGCTTTCATAGAGCGCGGCCAGGCACAGGAACACCGCCAGGATGGCAAACGCATACAGCACCATGGCCTGGGCGCCGGCCAGCTTTTCTTCGCGCGACTGGCCGGACCATTCGAAGCCGAAGCCGGCGGGCAGCTGGCCGGCCAGACGCTCCATCTCCAGCAGCGCGTCGCCGGTGCTGAAGCCGGGCGCTGCGCTGCCGCTGATGCGCATGGCGGGGTAGCCGTTGTAGCGCACCGTCTGCATCGCGCCATTGGCCCAGCGCGTGCTGGCAAAGGCCGACAGCGGCACCGCCTTGCCCTGGTTGTTGAGCACGTTCAGGCGCAGCAGGTCGTCGGGCTGCATGCGCGCGGCGGCATCGGCCTGTACCACGACGCGCTGCAACCGGCCGCTGTTGGGGAAGTCATTGACATAGCTGGAGCCCAGCGCGGTGGCCACCGCGCTGTTGATGGCGTCAAATCCCACGCCCAAAGCATTGGCCCGGTCGCGGTCAATGTCCAGCTGCAGCTGCGGCGCGTCTTCCAGGCCGTCCGGCCGCACGCCGGTGATGATCTTGCTTTGCGATGCCATGCCCAGCAGCTGCCCCCGCGCGGCCAGCAGGGCCTCGCGCCCCAGGCCGGCGCGGTCCTGCAGGCGGAAGCTGAAACCAGAGGAGTTGCCCAGCTCGCGGATCGGTGGCGGGCTCAACGGCAGGATGAACGCATCGCGAATGCCCGAGAGCGCGCCAAACGCCCGACCCGCCACCGCCTCGGCCGAACTGCCGGGCTCGGTGCGCTCGGCCCAGTCTTTGAGGGTGACGAACACCAGCGCGGCGTTCTGCCCCTGGCCAGAAAAGCTGAAGCCGAGCACGCCGACCATGCTCTGCACCTCGGGCTGCTTCAGCATGAAGTCTTCCACCTGTTCCATCACGGCGCGGGTGCGCTCCTGGGTGGCGCCCGGCGGCAGCTGCACGTTGATCAGCAGGTTGCCCTGGTCCTCGTTGGGCAGGAACGAAGTGGGCAGCCGGTTGTAGACCAGCACCGCCGCCGCCACGATGGCGACGTACACCACCATGGTGCGCCCGGCGCGCGGCAGCAGCGCCGCCACACCGCGTTCATAGCCCACGGCGGTGCGTTTGAACCCCCGGTTGAACCAGCCGAAGAAGCCCTTCTTTTCCAGGTGGTGCCCCGCTGGCACCGGCTTGAGCAGCGTGGCGCACAGCGCGGGCGTGAGGGAAAGCGCAAAGAACGCCGAGAAGGTGATGGACACCCCCATCACCGCCGCAAACTGCCGGTAGATGTTGCCGATGGCACCGCTGAAGAAGGCCAGCGGCACGAACACCGCGATCAGCACCAGCGTCATGCCGATGATGGCGCCAGAGATCTGGCTCATGGCCTTCTTGGTGGCCTCTCGCGGCGAGAGGCCTTCTTCGCTCATGATGCGTTCGACGTTTTCCACCACGACGATGGCATCGTCCACCACGATGCCGATCACCAGCACCATGCCGAACATGGTGAGCACGTTGATGGAGAACCCCATGGCCAGCAGCGTGGCAAACGTGCCGAGCAGAGCGATCGGCACCACGATGGTGGGAATGAAGGTGTAGCGGATGTTCTGCAGAAACAGGAACATCACCAGGAACACCAGGCCCACCGCTTCCAGCAGCGTGATCGCCACCTGCTGGATGGAAATGCTGACGAAGCGGGAGCTGTCAAACGGCACCGCATAGCCCACGCCCTGCGGGAAGAAGCGCTCCAGCTCAGCCATCTTGTCGCGCACCGCACGGGCGGTGGCCAGCGCGTTGCCCTCGGGCGAGAGCTGGATGCCGATGCCGGTGGCTGGCTGGCCGTTGAGCCGGGCCGAGGTGGCATACGCCTGGGCGCCGAGCTCGATGCGGGCCACGTCTTTCAGGCGCACGGTGGCGCCGTCGGGCAGCGCGCGCAGCACCACATTGCCAAACTGCTCCACGGTGGACAGCTGGCCGTTGACGATGACGGTGGCGGCAATGCCCTGGCCCGCCAGGTTGGGCAGGGCACCAATCTCGCCGGCCGACACCTGGGCGTTCTGCGCGCGGATGGCCGCGGTCACGTCGGCCGAACTCAGGTTGAAGCCGATCAGCTTGGCCGGATCGACCCAGATCCGCATCGCGCGCTCGGTGCCAAACAGCTGCACCTGGCCCACGCCCGGCACGCGCTGCAGCTCGGGCACGATGCTGCGCGAGGCGTAATCGCCCAGCGCCACCGGCTCCAGCTTGCCGTCGGTGGACGACAGCATGACGAACATCAGGAAGTTGCCGCGCGATTTGTCGACCCGCACACCTTGCTGGATCACGGCCTGCGGCAGGCGCGGCGTGGCCCGGGCGAGCCGGTTCTGCACATCGACCTGCGCCAGATCGGGGTCGGTGCCCGGCTCAAAGCTCAGCGTGAGGTTGCCGGTGCCGTTGGCCTGGGCCACCGCTTCCATGTAGATCAGGCCCGGCGAGCCGTTCATTTCCTGCTCGATCACCGACAACACGCTGTTCTCCAGCGTCGTGGCCGAGGCGCCGGGGTAGGCGGCCGACACCACGATGGACGGCGGCGCCACCGGCGGGTATTGGGACACCGGCAGCTGGGTGATGGACACCACGCCGAGCACCATCACAAACAACGCGATCACCCACGCGAAGATGGGCCGGTTGATGAAAAACTGAGCCATGCTGTGCGGCCCTTACTTGGCTTCGGACTTGGGCGCGGCGGCCTTGCGCTCGCCCGGCGGCGTCCACGGCACCGGCTTCACCGGCGCACCGCCGCGCAGCTTCTGAAAGCCGTCCACCATGACCTGCTCGCCGGCCTTCAGACCGTCCAGCACCACCCACTGCCCGTTCTGCTGGCCACCCACCTTCACCGGCCTCGGCGCCACCTTGCCCTCGCTGTCCACCACCATCACCGTGTCGCCCTGGGCCGAGCGCGTCACCGCCTGCTGCGGCAGGGTGATGGCGTCACGCGCGGTGGCCTGCTCCAGACGCACCCGCACATACAGGCCGGGCAGCAACGCGCCGTCCGGGTTGGGCACCTCGGCGCGCAGCGTGATCTGGCTGGTGGCGGGATCGACCGTGAGATCGGAGAACAGCAGCTTGCCGGGCAGTCCGTATGCGCTGCCATCCTCCAGCACCACACGCACACTCGCCGCGCCGGCACCAGCGCCCTTGAGTTGCCCCGCTTCCAGCGAGCGCCGCAGGCGCAAAACCTCCGCTGCCGACTGGGTGAAGTTCACAAACAGCGGGTCCACCTGCTGAATCACCGCCAGCGCCGTGGCCTGGCCCTGGCCAACCAGCGCACCCTCAGTGACCAGCGAGCGGCCGATGCGCCCGGCAATCGGCGCGGTGACGCTGGCGTAACCGAGGTTGATGCGCGCCGTCTGCAGCGCCGCCTGGGCCACGGCCACATCGGCCTCGGCCGCCTGTTGGGCGGCCACGGCGTTGGCGTATTCCTGCTGGCTGATGGCGTTCTCGGCCAGCAAGGGCTGGTAGCGGGTGGCCAGCGCGGTGGCCTGCGTGCGGCTGGCCTGCGCGCGCGCCACCGAGGCTTCGGCGCTTTGCACCGCGGCCGCGTAGGGGGCTGGATCGATGCGGAACAACAGCTGACCGGCCTTCACGTCGCTGCCCTCGCGGAACACGCGCTGCTGCAGAATGCCGGCCGCCCGCGCCCGCACCTCGGCCACACGCGAAGCCTCCAGCCGGCCCGGCAG
>JAIFNE010000131.1 GCA_020047875.1 Hydrogenophaga sp. | reverse complement strand
TGCCTTTTCCGGAATACACCGGGTCCAGCAGCAGGCCTTCCGTGCGCGCCAGCATCTCGACCGCCTCCTGCATGCCCGGCGTGGGCATGCCATAGCCCGGGCCAACGTAGTCGCAATTGGCCTCGACGGCCTCGCGGCGAATGCGGCCCGGCATGCGCAGGTGTTCGGCGGTGCGGCAGGCCAGGTCGTAAACCATGGTTTATGCCCAGCAGGCGAATGTCGCTGCCCACAGCCTGCAAACCCGCCACCAGGCCCGCCTGGGTGCCAGCGCTGCCGGTGGCGTGCACCAGATGGTCAACCTTCAAACCCCTGGCGGCCGCCTGGCTGACCAGCTCCATGGCAGCGCCCACATAGCCCAGGGCGCCCACCGGGTTGGAGCCGCCGCCCGGAATCACGTAGGGCCGCAGGCCATCGCTTTTCATGCGCGCGGCGATCTGTTCCATTTCCTGCTGCATGTTGGTGCCACCCGCGCGGCGCTCCACCGTGGCGCCATGCAGGCGGTTCAACAACACGTTGCCGTTGTCGGTGTAGTCCGGGTCGGTGCTGCCGGTGCGGTCTTCCAGCAGGATGTGGCATTTCATACCCACCTTGGCGGCGGCAGCAGCCGTCTGGCGCGCATGGTTCGACTGGGTTGCGCCCTGCGTGATCACCACGTCGGCGCGCACAGCGATCGCCTCGGCCATCAGGTACTCCAGCTTGCGTGTCTTGTTGCCGCCGGATGACAGGCCTGTGCAGTCGTCCCGCTTGATCCACAGGCGGGGTCCGCCCAGCAAGGCCGTGAGGTTCGCCATGGGCTCCAGGGGGGTTGGGAAGTGCCCAAGCTGGATGCGGGGGAAGAGGGACAGGTCCATCAGTAACCTTCAATATTCTTGTGATGGAGCAAATGATGTCCCTTTGCTAGCGGGGTGTCTAATCGATTTATCGGCGCGTATTTTTCGTTTTTTGCATGATTGGAAAAAGCAAAACCAAAAAATAACGCAATTTATGTGCCTGAAAATATTCGACGGATTGCACTGAAACAGTGCATCTGTCGAAGGTGATGCGACCCCGCCAATCTGGCGATGCGGCGAGCAAGGAATTTGAGCGCCGCCGCCAATGGCGTCGAACGGTGCGGGCGCTCCCCAGGCCTACATTGAAGGCTCCGTTGCTCAAGCCAGCACACCCCGGAGCCCACCATGACCGCCCGCCTGCCCACCCTGTTTGTCTCGCATGGCGCCCCCACCTTTGCCCTCGAACCGGGACGCGCCGGCCCGGCCCTGACCGCGCTGGGCCAGCGGCTGCCGCGGCCTGTGGCGGTGCTGGTGGTGTCGCCGCACTGGACCACGTGCGAGCCCCGCGTGGCCACCTCGCCGGCGCCGCCCACGCTGCACGATTTCGGTGGCTTTGCGCCCGCGCTCTACGCGCTGAACTACCCCGCACCGGGTGCCCCTGGCCCGGCGCAGCGCGCCATCGACCTGCTGCGCGCGGCCGGCTGGCCCGCCGAGGCCGATCCCGCCTGGGGGCTGGACCACGGCGCCTGGGTGCCCCTGCGCTATCTGTACCCGCAGGCCGATGTGCCGGTGTTCCAGGTGTCGCTGCCGGCCAGCCTGGAGGGCCCGAGTGCCTTCGCCTTCGGCCAGGCGCTCGCGCCGCTGGCCCACGAGGGTGTGCTCATCGTCGGCTCGGGCAGCCTTACCCACAACCTGGGCGAGGTGCGCTTCGACGCTCTGCTGGATCCACCCGAACCCTATGTTTGTGAATTCGTGGAATGGGTGGCGCAGGCGCTGCACCGCCAGGACCACGCGCAGCTGGTGCAGGTGTTGGCGCAGGCGCCCCACGCCCGCCGCGCCCACCCCACGGCGGAACACCTCTGGCCGCTGCTGGTGGCGGCGGGAGCTGCTCATCACCTGGACGGCGTTCGACGTATCGAGGGCGGCATCACCCACGGGGTGTTGTCCATGGACGCCTATGTCTTTGGTGAACGGGTGACCGACGGGGTGGCCAGAGACTGAGCAACGGTGCGGACGGATGGACAGACGCAGCCCACTCCGCCTGTCATGTGGTGGTCACAAACTTGACTTATTCTCGGGCTTGCCGGAATCTGAGACGCTCTGACCGTGGCCCTGCCGCGATGTCCCCAGCGGCAACCTTTCTCACCCAAACCCTGAAAGCGAGTTTCCCAATGAAGACCCAGTTGTCGAGGATCGTTCTGGCCACCATGTTGGTGGCTGCAGGTGCTGCCCATGCGCAGGACAACAAGACCCTGCGGCTGCTGACCTGGGGTGGTTATGCACCCAAGGAAGTGGTGGAGCAATTCACCAAGGAGACCGGCATTGCAGTCGAGGTGACCAACTCCAACAACGAAGAAATGATCTCCAAACTGCGCGCCACGGCGGGAGGCGGTTTTGATTTGGCGCAGCCCAGCCAGGACCGCATTGCAGGGCCTCAGGCCGAGTTCGGCATCTACAAGCCGCTGAACCTCAGTCAGATCAAATCTGGTTTGTTCATCCCGTCGATGCTGGAGGCCACCCAGAAAAACACGACGGTCGGCGGTAAGGTGTTTGGCCTGCCACACATCTGGGGCACCGACGGTCTGGTGGTGAACACCAAGACCTCCAAGGCCACCGACTACGCCGATTTGTGCGCACCGGAAAATGCGGGGAAGGTCAGCATGCGACTGAAGCGTCCGACGCTGATCGCCTTTGCCTTTGCCGCTGGCAAAAATCCCTTCGCTCTCTACAACGACCCCAAGGCCTACGGCGCGCTGATGGAAGAAATCGGCAAGAAGCTGGCTGAGTGCAAGCCCAACGTGAAGTTTTACTGGGACGGCAAAGACCAACTGCTGGCTGGCATCCGCTCGGGCGAACTCACCACCGCCATGATGTGGGACACCGGCGGCTGGCAGTTGAACAAGGACAATCCGGACGTCAAGTTCGTTGCCCCGAAGTCGGGCGCGCTTGGCTGGGTGGATACCTTTGCGATTCCCGCCAAAGGCAAGAACGACGCAGCCGCGTATGCATGGATCAACTTCAACATGCGCCCCGATATCGCTGCCAAAGTCGCCAGCTCGGCGGGTAACTTCACGGCCAGCAAGGGTGCGGACCAGTTGATGGATGCGACACTCAAGCAACAGTTCGCCAGCAGCTTCCCCGACGCCGCGCTGAAGAACATCAAGTGGTACCCAGCCGTGCCGGCCGGCATTGAAGAGATCGAAGGCCGCGTGCTCGACCGCATCAAGGCTGCCAAGTAAGCGGCGGGCTGGCGTTGTCGTCCGTATCGGCCGCCAGCGGCCCCGGCACCCACGATCTGGACATTCGTTCCGCGCGCAAACGCTATGGGGCGTTTGCTGCGGTGGATGACCTGAGCTTCCAGGTGAGCCGGGGCTCGTTCTTCTCCATCCTCGGTCCTTCGGGATGTGGCAAGACCACGCTGCTGCGCATGGTGGCGGGCTTTATCGAACCCGATGCTGGTGACATCGTGATCAAGGGCGCGTCCATGCGGGGCGTGCCGCCCAACAAGCGCCCTGTGAACATGGTGTTCCAGCACCTGGCGCTCTTCCCCATGATGAGCGTGGGCGAGAACATTGCCTATGGTCTGGAGCGCCGCGGTGTCAAGCGTGCGGCGGCCAGGGCCAGGGTCACCGATATGCTCCAACGCGTCGGCCTGCCCGGCAGCGAAGACAAGCGAATCGACCAACTCTCCGGCGGACAGAAGCAGCGTGTGGCCATCGCACGTTCGCTGGTGCTGGAGCCCGCGCTGCTGCTGCTGGATGAGCCGCTGGGCGCGCTCGACCTCAAGTTGCGCGAGCACATGAAAGTGGAGCTCAAACAGTTGCAGGCCGAGGTTGGCACCACCTTTGTGTACATCACGCACGACCAATCTGAAGCCCTGGTCATGTCTGACCAGGTCGCGGTCATGAACCAGGGGCGCTTCGAGCAATTGGGAACCCCGCAGCAGCTGTACTACCAACCGCAGACCGCTTTCGTGGCCGGTTTCGTGGGCAACAACAACCGCTTTGAAGGCGCGATCGAATCGCGCAGCGGCGAGCAGGTGTTGCTGCGCACCGCCAGTGGCCTGGGGCTGTGGTCCCAGCGGGTGGGCGCGGTGGATGTGGGGCAGTCGGCCGTGCTGTTCATCCGGCCCGAGGCGATCGAGATCGGGCGCAGCCCGCGTGAGCTGCCGGCTGGCGAACCGACGTGGAGCGCGAGCGTGCAGAGCGTGCTGTTCGATGGCGGCAACTCCACCGTGCAGGTGCTGGAGTCGGGCAGCCAGACGCCACTGCATATCGCCCTGCCGCTCACCGGCCGCCTGGCCGACCTGAAGACCGGCGAGACGGTGCACTTTGCCTACCAGCCCGCGCAGGCCTGGTGTTTCGGCGCTTGATGCCGTGAACGACGTGGCCACCCAACGCCGCTGGATGCTGGGCCTGCTGCTGGCCCCGGCGCTGCTGTGGCTGGGCGGGCTGGTGATCCTGCCGCACGCCGAGCTGTTGTTGCTCTCGCTTCAGGCGCGCGTGGGCCCGGGCGAATACGCGGCCAGCCTGGACCAGTACCGCACCTTCGTGGACGAGCCGCTGTACTGGAACACCTTTGTGCGCACGGCGGTCATGTCGGTGCTGGCGACGGTGTTCACGCTGTTGCTCGCATTCCCGGCGGCCTGGTATATCGCCAAGGTGGCCAGGGGCCGGGTGCAGATGCTGCTGCTGGTGCTGTGCCTATTGCCGTTCTGGGTCAGCGAGATGGTGCGCACCCTGGGCTGGCTGATCCTGCTTCGAGAGACGGGTGTCGTTTCCAGTTTGCTGCAGGCGGTGGGCCTGGCGGACAGGCCGGTGGAGTTGCTGTACCACGACGCTACGATTCTCGTGGGGTTGGTTTACGCCTCGTTGCTCTTTATGGTGATCCCGCTGGTCAACAGCCTGGAGAGCCTGGACGACAGCCTGATCGAAGCGGCTTACGATCTCGGCGGCAGCACCGCCAACATCGTGCGCCGCATCGTCATTCCACACGCCGCGCCGGGCATCGCCGCCGGCTGCATCGTGGTCTTCATGCTGTGCCTGGGCAACTACCTCACGCCCACGCTGCTGGGCGGCAAGAACTCGCTCTGGTTCACCGAACAAATTTACACCCAGTTCATCACGCGCTTCAACTGGAATCAGGGCGCGGCGTTTGGTTTTCTGCTGCTGTTCCTCTCCAGCCTGCTGGTGTGGGCCGGTTTGAAGTTGACCGGCCAGCGTTTCGGCGCGGTGATGAAGACATGATCCCCAGCCTGCCCCGCCCAGCCCTGCAGCGCTTCGGTCTGGGTGCGTTTGTCACCGTGTTCTTCGTGTTCCTGTTTGTGCCCCTGCTGGTGGTGGCGGTGTTCGCCTTCAACAACGCCGACTACCCCACGCCGCCGTGGATGGGCTTCACGCTTGACTGGTTCACCGCGAACAGCGAGGCGCGCACGGGGCTGCTGTTCGACGCGGAACTGCTGCAAAGCCTGGGCGTGAGCGCCTGGGTGGCGCTGTGGGTCACCATCCTGTCGGTGGGCGTGGGCACCTGCAACGCCTTCCTGCTGGAGCGGTTCGAGTTTCCAGGCAAGGGAGCCATCGCTCTGCTGGCCATGCTGCCGCTGGTGATTCCCGGTGTGATTCTGGGCATCTCCATCCTGGCCTTTGCCAGCCGCATCGCCAACTTCGCTGACGATGTCTGGGGCTTGGAGCTGGATTTTCTGCGTCCCGGTTTGCCGCTGGTCATACTGGGACAGTTCAGCTACATCGTGACCATCGCCACGCTGACCATTTCGGCCAGCTTGCGGCGGTTTGACCGCACGCTGGAGGAGGCTGCGCTCAATCTGGGCGCGAGCCGACTGGCGGTCTTGCGGACCATCACGCTCCCCTATCTGCGGCCCAGCATGCTCGGTGCCGCGGCCATGGCCTTCCTGATGTCTTTCGAAAACTTCAACACCACGCTGATGCTGGTGGGCTCCGATCCACCGCTCACCGTGTTGATGTACGGCCGTATGCGTGAAGGCGCCACGCCGGTGCTCAATGCAGTGAGCTTGTTCCTGATGGTGGCGTCTGCGATGCTTGCGCTGACCATGCTCTGGCGCAGCGGTTCACGGATTCCCAAGAAGGGTGGTTGACCGGCTGCGCTGAATCATCTGTTCACACACGGATCGTCATTCGTCGGCACGTATTTGTCGACATGCACATGCTGCTGTCCGCGGGCTTCCCTTGCTTGGTCAGGTGATCAATCCGGTGGCGCCTGTGCCGGACTGTGCGTATGACAGTCCAGCCCCCGCCGCATCACCGAAGTCGAGGTGGCGTTCACCGCCATCCGTGCGCAAGGCGCGGGCGGGCAGGGCGTGATCAAGGTGTCCAACGCGGTTCACCTGCGGTTTGCGGTGTGAGCGTCGTCGCTGCCCGAGGCCACACAAGGCTGACAAACACGCCCATGCTGGCCTGGACCTGCATGGAAAGCGCTGGACCTCTCAGCCCAGCATGGCCTTCCACATGCCGGTGCCCCAGCTCATGGCTGCGGCGCCAGAGCGTGCGTTGTGCTCTGGGTCTACTGTGAACTTGAGTTTGGGCGGCTCGCCTGGCGACACGGTGGCCGACACGTTGATGTTGATCGCTTCGGTGTGCGTGACGTTGGCCCAGCAAATGCCCAGCGGCAGATCGATCGGGCCCGTGGCGACGACCGGGCTTTTGCCCGCGATGCGATCGGCAATGGCCTCGGCCACCTGCTGGCCGCTGCCAAAGGCCACATGGCCGCTCTTGGGCAGTGGAGTGCCTTGCGCATCGCCAATCACGTAAATGCGATCGTCCGCCTGGGTTTGAAAGCTGGGCAGCTTCACGGCGGCCCAGCGCTCGCCCAACCCGGCCTGGCGGATCAGCGCGGGCGCGCGCATCGGCAGCACCAGGTTGGCATGGGCAAAGGGAATGTCGCCGTCGGAGGTGATGAGCCGGCGTTTGCCCATCTCCACCGATTGGATGTCTACGTTGGGCATGTATTCAATCTGATCCGAATACAGGCTCTTCATGCCGTTCAAGATCGGCTTGGAGATGGGCATGGGCATCGGGTTGGCGTTGGCGTCCACGATGATGATCTTGCCTTTGGTGCCACGCTTTTTCATTTGTTCGGCAATCAGGAAGGCGCGCTCGTAGGGCGCGGGCGGGCAGCGGTAAGGCGGCTTGGGCGCGCTGATGACGAAGTTGCCACCCTTGACAAGGAATTCGTCCACCTGTTGACGCACCGCCATCTGCTCAAAAGCCCGAAAACCCACGGGCAGTTGCGTGCGGGCCTCGGCGTAACCCTGGATGCTTTCTTCCATGTAGTCCACGCCGAGCGAAAGCACCAGAAAGTCGTAGGGCAGGCGCTGCGTGCCCGTGACCACTTCGCGTTTGGTGCGGTCAATTTCCAGCACCCGCTCGCGCACGCGGCGGGCACCGAGCTGGTCCACCCGGGCGTAGCTGCGCTGGAAGTCGCTGGCGGGCTGGTGCCCTGCAATGAAATGGGCGCTCAGTGGGCACGACATAAAGGATTCGTTGGGCTCGACCAGTGTCACATCGGCTGCGCCAGCGGCCAACAAGCCGCGAACCGCACCCAAGCCACCCCATCCGCCACCGACCACAACAACGCGGGGTTTGGCTGCAGACGAGACGGCCGCGCATCCGCTGGCCAGCACGGCCACACCCATGGCAGTGGCTTGCAAAATTTGACGGCGGCTGGGTTGAGCAATGGAGTGCATGGCGGATTCCTGTGAAAGTGGATGAAATACCCAACAGGGTAGGGATCATGCTAGGTCGATTGACCCTCTTATTCAAATGGGAAAACCCTTGTGTCGAGGGACTGAGTGACCCAAGGCCTTGCTATAACCTTGCACGGTTAACAACCGGGTGTCACATGACCTCCAGCCCCTCGATACTGACTTTTGCCGACGTGGAATTCACCGCCATCCGCGCACAAGGCGCAGGCGGGCAGAACGTGAACAAGGTGTCCAACGCGGTGCACCTTCGCTTTGCGATCCACGGCTCTTCGCTGCCCGAGGTTGTTCAGCAGCGCCTGCTGGCCCTGAGCGACCAGCGCATCACCACCGAGGGCGTGGTGGTGATCAAGGCGCAAACCAGTCGCAGCCTGGAGCAGAACAAGACTGATGCACTGGCGCGGCTGCAGGCGCTGATCGACAGCGTGGCCACCCTGCCCAAGGCGCGCAAGCCCACCCGCCCGACGTTGGGTTCCCAGCGCCGTCGGGTGGAAGGCAAGGTGAGCCGCGGCCAGGTGAAGGCGCTGCGAGGCCGGGTATCGGGTGCCGACTGAGAGGTTGAGAGTCTTTCGCTCATGCCCGCTCAGCGCGGCCCGGTGTGCACCGATGGGTCGGTGAACACCAGCGCCATGGGGAAGCGCTGGCCTGCGGCATGGTCTTCGATGCAGCGCAACACCAGCGGGCTGCGGTGGCGCGCGGCGCTGGCCCGTACCTCGTCCAGCGTCATCCACAGCGTGCGCACAATGCCTTCGTCGAGCGCCCGCCCCGGCGTCTGGGGGCCGAGATCGCCGCAGTAAGCAAACCGCAGGTAGGTGATGTCTTCGCCACTCGCCTCGCGCTGGAAGCGCGACACATACACGCCGACCAGCGCCGTGGGCGTGAACGCGTGGGCCGTTTCCTCCAGCGCTTCGCGCGCCACACCCTGGGCCGGGCTCTCGCCCGGATCGAGGTGGCCCGCCGGGTTGTTCAGCCGCAGGCCCTCGGGTGTGTGCTCTTCCACCAGCAGGTAACGACCATCCCGCTCAATGATCGCCGCCACGGTGACGCTGGGTTTCCATCGTGTGTCCATCGCGCCGATTATCCGGCGCGGAGTTGTGCAGCCCCTGCCCGCGCCCACACCAACCACGGGTTCTGGAGGACAGACGTGGGCGGGCGGCTGCGGCACAATCCCGCTTCCGGCGCTCCAAGCCCGACAGGCCCCTGGCCGACGCCACCGGCCGGCCTTCTCCTTCAATTCCAGCATCGAGGACTTCTCCCATGACTTCTGGCGCATCGACCCCACCCGCCGTGGCCAGCGCGGCAGCCAAGCCGCCGCAGCGCATCGGTGTGCCGCGCGAAATCTTTCCCGGCGAGAAGCGCGTGGCCACCGTGCCCGAGGCGGTGCTCAAGCTGGTGAAGCTGGGGTTTGGCGTGGTGGTGGAAAGCGGTGCCGGTGCGGCGGCCAACTTCAGCGACGCCGACTACCAGGGGGCCGGCGCCAGCATCGCGCCCACCGCCGCCGAGCTGTGGAGCGGTTGCGACATCGTGTTCAAGGTGCGCGCGCCCACGCCGGACGAGGTGGCGCTGATGCATGCCGGTCAGACGCTGATCGGCTTCATCTGGCCAGCTCAGAACCCCGATCTGATGCAGCAGCTCGCGGCCAAGCAGGTGACCGCGCTGTCGATCGACGCGCTGCCGCGCACGCTCAGCCGGGCGCAGAAGATGGACGCGCTCACGTCGATGGCCGGGGTCAGCGGTTACCGCGCCGTGGTTGAGGCGACCAACGCTTTCGGCCGTTTCTTCAACGGCCAGATCACGGCCGCTGGCAAGGTGCCGCCGGCCAAGGTGTTCATTGCGGGGGCCGGTGTGGCGGGTCTGGCCGCCATCGGCGCGGCCGCCAGCCTGGGCGCCATCGTGCGCGCCAACGACACCCGCGCCGAGGTGGCCGACCAGGTGGTCTCGCTGGGTGGCGAGTTCGTCAAGGTGGACTATGAGGAAGAAGGCTCGGGCGGCGGCGGTTATGCCAAGGTGATGAGCGAAGGCTTCCAGGCCGCGCAGCGCGAGATGTATGCGAAGCAGGCGCGCGAGGTCGACATCATCATCACCACCGCGCTGATTCCCGGCAAACCCGCGCCCAAGCTGATCACCGCCGACATGGTGAAGAGCATGAAGCCCGGCAGCGTGATCGTGGACATGGCGGCCGAGCAGGGCGGCAACTGCGAGCTGACCGTGCCCGGCGAAGCGGTGGTGCGCCACGGCGTCACCATCGTCGGCTACACCGATCTCGCTTCGCGCATGGCGCAACAGTCGTCCACGCTGTACGCGACCAACCTGTTTCGCCTCAGCGAAGAGCTGTGCAAGACCAAAGACGGCGTGATCAACGTCAACATGGAAGACGACGCGATTCGCGGTCTCACCGTGGTGAAAGACGGCGCCATCACCTGGCCCGCCCCGCCGCTGGTGGCGGCGCCCAAGCCCGCAGCCAAGCCCGCCGCGGCGCCCGCGGCCAAGAAGGGCCACGGCCATGGCGAGCCCTCGGGGCCCATGCCCGCGGGCAAGCTGGCGATCGTGGCCGGCGTCACTGCCGTGCTGTTTGCGCTGGTGGGTGCCTATGCGCCCGCAGAGTTTCTGTCGCACTTCACCGTGTTCGTGCTGGCCTGTTTTGTGGGCTACATGGTGGTGTGGAACGTGAAGCCTGCGCTGCACACGCCGCTGATGAGCGTGACCAACGCCATCAGCTCCATCATCGCCATCGGCGCGCTGGTGCAGATCTCGCCGATTGCCAACGCGGCCGATCGCCCCAACGCGTTGATCGGCGTGCTGGCTGCGGTGGCGCTGGTGCTCACCGCCATCAACATGTTTGGCGGCTTTGCCGTCACCCAGCGCATGCTGGCGATGTTCCGAAAGTAATGACTTCGGGGACAGATCTTCAGCTCTGTCCTCGACTGACTAAAAACTCGGGGACAGATCTTTAGCTCTGTCCTCGACCGAATAAGACTTCGGGGACAGATCTTTAGCTCTGTCCTTCACCGATTAAGAAAAGAGATATTTATGTCCGCAAGTCTGGCCACCGTCTCCTACATCGGAGCCATCATTCTTTTCATCCTCAGCCTGGGCGGTTTGTCCAACCAGGAAACTGCGCGTCGCGGCAACCTCTACGGCATGGTCGGCATGGCGCTCGCTGTGTTGGCCACGGTGTTCGGCCCGCAGGTCACCGCCGCCGGCATTCCCTGGATCGTGGGTGCCATGGTGATTGGTGGCGCCATCGGCCTGGTCGCTGCGCGCAAAGTGCAAATGACGCAGATGCCCGAACTGGTGGCGCTCATGCACAGCATGGTGGGCATGGCCGCGGTGCTGGTGGGCTACGCCACGTATGTCGATCCCGAGGCCACCCAGGGTTTCGAGGGCGCCGCCCACGCCATCCACGCCACCGAGATCTACATCGGCATCTTCATCGGCGCGGTCACGTTTTCGGGTTCGGTGGCGGCGTTTGGCAAGCTGTCCGGCCGCATCGGCGGCAGCCCCCTGCTGCTGCCCGGGCGCCACTGGCTGAACCTGGCCGGTCTGCTCGCGGTGATCTATTTTGGCCGTCTGTTCCTGCAGGCCGAAACCATCGAGCAGGGCATGTTCCCGCTGTTTGTCATGACCGCCATCGCGCTGCTGTTTGGCATTCACATGGTGATGGCCATCGGCGGTGCCGACATGCCGGTGGTGGTGTCCATGCTCAACAGCTACTCGGGCTGGGCGGCAGCGGCCACCGGCTTCATGTTGTCCAACGACCTGCTGATCGTGGTCGGTGCGCTGGTGGGCTCCAGCGGCGCCATCCTGTCTTACATCATGTGCAACGCCATGAACCGCAGCTTCATCAGCGTGATTGCCGGCGGCTTTGGCACCACCAGCGCCGCGCCCAAGCCCGCTGGCGGTGCCGCCGAACCCGCAGGCGAAGTGACGCCCATCCTGGCCCTTGAGACGGCCGAGATGCTGCGCGACGCCAAGAGCGTGATCATCGTGCCGGGCTACGGCATGGCGGTGGCCCAGGCGCAGCACACGGTGTTTGAAATCACCAAGCACCTGCGCGAGAAGGGCGTGAATGTTCGCTTCGGCATCCACCCGGTGGCCGGCCGCATGCCTGGCCACATGAACGTGTTGCTGGCCGAGGCCAAGGTGCCTTACGACATCGTGTTCGAGATGGACGAACTCAACGACGACTTCCCCACCACCGACGTGGCCATGGTCATCGGCGCCAACGACATCGTGAACCCGGCCGCGCAAGACGACCCGACCAGCCCGATCGCCGGCATGCCGGTGCTCGAAGTCTGGAAGGCGCGCACCAGCATCGTCATGAAGCGCAGCATGGCCAGCGGCTACGCCGGCGTGGACAACCCGCTGTTCTACAAAGACAACAACCGCATGCTGTTTGGCGA
>JAIFNE010000195.1 GCA_020047875.1 Hydrogenophaga sp. | reverse complement strand
TACCCAAACCCGCACTCTTTCTGGCCGGCAAGGCCTTCGTGAAATACCGCCGCCAGGGCGGCACCAGGACCAGTGTGTTGGCCGACTTTTTCATCGGCGCGCACGCCGCCGTGGCCGGACTGCCAGTTCTGACGCGCGATGTACGGCGGTATGCCGGCTACTTTCCTACGGTCAGCTTGATTGCACCAACGTAGGGTCTATCTGGTGCATCAATTGCGCCAGTGAGTCGTTGTTGATTTTGGCCTTGTAGTGCACCTCGATGCCCTCGCTTTTCAGCGCATTGAAGAAGTGAACCGCGCTGTCCATCTTCCAGCGCTCGCGTTCCGGTATGTCTTGGCGGTTGTCGTAGCCCTTGGTTTCCACCACCAGGTAAAGGGCCTGCGCCTGACCATTTCGCGCAATCACGTAGCCGAAGTCGGGGTTGTAGTTGCCCAGCGGAGTCGGGATGTTGATCTTGGGCAGTTTGGCAAACACCGTGACTCTCCGTTGGTTGGATTCGTCCACCGTGTTGCGTTCGATCTGACTGTCCACCGGCATCAATGGCTCTTCATACAGAGACCGCTCCCGCACATCGGCGTTGGCCAAGTCGTGCGTTTCCGCGGCGCAAAGCGACACGGGAATGGTCTTGAGCAACGCGCCCGTCTTGTCAGTCAAAGCGGTTTCCACCCGAATCTCGCGCAGGTCGTAGGTCACGCGGTTCACCACCAGTTCGTGGATGCTGCGCTGAATCAGGTCGCGCAGGCTGAGCAGGGCGCGGTTCTCGTTGTGTCGGATCTGCGCGAATTTGTCGGCTGGCATGCGCTGCAAGATGTCGCTTACCGTGTGCAGCGAAAGCCGTGTCATGTTGGCCAGTTCCCGCAGGAACTGCGCCATGGAATACACCGAATGCGGCTTGATCGTGTACTGCCCTTGCGAACTGCGCGCCTGGTTGACCGTTTCCACGTCGGTGGTGCGCGTCACCCCAATGGACAGCGGGCGCACATCAAAGTTCTTTGTGATGCTGGCCAGCACGCTTTCAATCAGCGCGGGCGTGTCCACCTCGTAGCGCAACACCGCATGGCGGTTGAGGTTGTCCCACAGGTGCTTGAAGTGCTGGTACTGCGTGGGGCGAATGGTGAGCGTCGGCGCCTTTTGGGGCTTCTTGACCTTGACCTGGCCTGCGCCCTCGTAGAACAAGTCCAGGTACCGAAGCATGTTTTGCACGTTGTCTGCGCTCATGCCGGCGATCTTGTTTAACGCGCCCACGATCACCTCTCGCCGGGCTTGGTACTCCGTGCGCTCCCACCGGAGGGTCGCCTTGCCGCTCGTGTCATCCAGGTCGATCAGTGAAATAGCGGCCAAGGCGTCCAGCACCTT
Source organism: Hydrogenophaga sp. (assembly GCA_020047875.1). GTDB lineage: Bacteria > Pseudomonadota > Gammaproteobacteria > Burkholderiales > Burkholderiaceae_C > Hydrogenophaga. The sequence continues at coordinate 3,881 of JAIFNE010000195.1, read as the reverse complement.
GTTGGCCTGGCGCGTGCTGACGGCCACACCAAACTCCGCGAGCACAGCGTCGTCGAAAACACCCGCTACCCGGCGCACGCTGTGCTCCGAAATCTCCGCCTGAATCGCCCGCACAAAGTCGCCTTCGCTGGCGGGCACCACCACCACCAGGTCGTTCACCTCGTCAAAGGCCGCGTCTTCGGCGTGTACCCGTTCCAGTTGCTGGTTCACCGCCAGGCGCAGGCCCCGCCCAATCTGTTGCAGCTTGGTGATCTTGGAGTTGCTTGGCGCCAGCTTGCACAGGGTGAACACATTGGGGTTGTCCCAACCCTCCTGCAGCGCCCACATGGAGAAGATGAAACGCAGGTCGGTGTCGAACGACAGCAGCTTCTCCTTGTCTTGCAGAATCAGCTTGATGGCTTCTTCTTCGCCCTTTTCGCTGTGCGAGCGGGCGAAATAGCCCTTGTGCACCCGGCTCACGTCCGCCGCAGTGCGCTCCAGGTAAGCGCGGTAGCCGGGGTCCAGCGATTCGTTGCCCAACACCTTGGCCAGCTCCACTTTGTAGAGCCGTTCAAAGGTTTCGCGCAACACCGCCGGGCGCTGCCCCCCTGCGCCGGATTCGGGCAGGTACTTGCCCACCGCATCAATGAAAAACAGGCTGATCGCCTTGAGGCCGCGCTTGAACAGTGCCTCTTCTCGCTCGAAGTGGTTGGCAATGGCGCGCTGAACCAGCAGCGACTGCACCTCGTCTGCCAATAGCCCAAAAGCCGTGGGCTCACCCAGCGGCAGTGCAAAGCCGTTGGTGAACAGCAGCTCACGGGTCGTCACCGCCTCCACCACATGGCCGTCCAGGTGGCGCAGGCCGGTTTTCTCGCCCAGGTTGTCCTTGGCCTTCAGCTCAACCGTGGCCATTTTGGTATCGGCCGTTTGGTAGCCCACACGGCCCGTGCGCTCCTTGGCACTGCCTGTCACTTCGTGCAGTGTCAGCGTCTGGCCCACGTCGGCACCGGTGCCCACCGTGTCCACCGTGATGCCCTTGACCAGCCGCTGGCGAAACGCCTCCAGGCTGTCCAGCGTGTAAACCAGGTTCTTGAACTCGTCGCGCTTGAAGGTGGCGCCAAAGCGGATGGTCATCAAGGGGTTGAACCGTGGCAAAAACTCCTTGACCACCTTGCCCTCAAACCGGTGCGGTTCGTCAATGATCAACACCGGTCGAATCGCGGCCAGCGCCTCCATGTAGCTCTTGGCCTGGCCAAACAGGTTCGCCTCCACCCCGCGCTTGTTGATCAGCTTGCTGTCGCCCGCGAACGACTGGTAGGTGGCCACCATCACCGTCAGGCTGCGGTTGGCCGCGTGGATGAAACCCTTGACCGACTTGTCCGAATAATTGACGACGTTGATCTTCTGGTTGTCGTACTCCCGTGCAAAGAACGCCGCCGTCGTTTGCAGGCTCTTGAGCGTGCCCTGGCGAATCGCGTTGCTGGGCACCAGCACAATGAACTTGGACAGCTTGTGGCGTTGGTGCAGCCGGTGAATGGTCTCGATGAAGGTGAAGGTCTTGCCGGTGCCGGTTTCCATCAACACGTCCAGCGACAGCGCGGGCGTGAGCGTGGAAGCCACCTCCACTGCCCCCGCACTCACGCCGTTTTCTTGGCGGATGCGCTCGATGTTGGCGCGCAACGCGGCATACGCTTCGCTGGGCACATAGGTGAAAGCGCACATCGGCGAACACATCGGCAATGCTCTGCACAGCCTGCGCCTGGTAGGCCAGGCGGGTGTATTGGAATTGGGCGGTCATGGCGCTTTGAATCTCGTCAACCGCGCAGCCGCAGCTTGTCTTCGCTCAGGCTCAGCGACTCCAGCAGGGTTTTGGTGCCCAGCAGAAAGTTGTTGTCGTGCACCCAGGGCGCGTACACGCTCAGGTGTTGAATGGGCGTGCCCGCCGCTTTCTGCGCGCTCAGCAAGGCGCGCAGGTCTTCGGTGTCCACCGCGCTCAGGATGAACAGCACATCGTCCGCCCGGTACAGCGCTTGCTCGCGCAATGGCTCAATGCGGGTGGACAGCGGCAGCCCCTCGGCCAGCAGCAGGTTGTAGAGGACGCGTGGCAGGTGCTCGGGTTGCGGGGTGGCGATGGCCGCTTGCAGCGCGGCCACATCGGCTTGTGTGGCGTCGGACAGCGGCTTTTGCAGGATCAGCGCGTCGGGGTCGTCTTCCAGCGCGAAGACGCGAAAGCCGGTGTCCAGCGCCGGGTGTTCGGCTTTGAGTTTCGGCGGTGATCTCGAAAATGGTGGCCTCGGGCTTGCCCAGGGTTTCGGTGACGAAGCTGTGGGCTTCTTTTTGTTTTTTGGGGTCGATGGGCTGGGGGATTTGGACCAAGATGAAGCGGCGCTGCCCGCCGTCTTCGGCGTTTTGCAACATGACCGCATGACCTGTCGTTCCTGATCCGGCAAAAAAATCACAGATGAGGCAGTTGGGGTCTGCTGCATCAGTTGCCATTTCGACAAACTTGTTGAGAACCGTCTCATCTTTAGGAAAATCGAAAGCGCTTTCACCCAAAAGCCTAGTCAACCGCTCGGAGGCGGATCGGGCTGGCTGGTAATAGACGCTGGGTGGAGTAACGGTGTCGGTTTCATGCAGATACCGACGGACCATGACACTCGTCTCTGTGATGAAAGAAACGCGCTTTTCCTCGACCAATCGATCAAATTCATCTTGATCAAAGCTCCAGCCACGGTTCCTTCGCAGCGGCAATATCTGCCCATTCTTTGGATTGACCAAATCGAACTTCCTTCCGCCCGGCGCGGTCGGATCGTCTTCTTTGTAGGCACCTCGGTCGTCGATGTATCGAAAGCGACGCAGCATGAATGATGGCGTGGCCTTCATCGCTCTGAACCATCCTCCAAGTTCTTTCGATGCAGTGTCATGGTCGGTGCCGTGCAGTCGCTTCAGCCTTTGAACTTCCGCCAGCACGCGCTCCGTTCCGTCCTTCTTCAGACTCCATTCGCGGGGTAGGCTGACACGATTTCTTCCATAGATCAAGACGTATTCATGGACGGTTCCAACCTGACGGGCATCATTCTTGTTTGCCCCTTCCCAAACAAGCTCGGCAACGAAGTTTTCCTGCCCAAACACCTCATCACACAACAGCTTCTCGTCGCGCAGCAGGTCGCGGGCCAACAGCAGGCGCGGGTACATGAACGACAGCCAGCCGCTGTGGGTGCGGGCGCCATAGATGTTTTTGATGTAGTCGATGTTGTCGGCGCTGTAACCCAATGCGCTGAGCACCTCGCTTTGCCGGGCGGTGAAGTCGTCGCGGTACACAAAGGCGTCGCTCTGGGTGTTGTAGGGCGGGTCGATGTAGATGAGTTTGACCTGGCCGAAGTAGCTGTGGCGCAGCAGGCGCAGGGCATCCAGGTTGTCGCCTTTGATGAGCAGGTTGCCGGTGGTGTCCCAGTCGGCGCTGTCGGCGGGGCAGGGTTGCAATACTTTGGCGGGCGGCACAAAGGCGCTGTGGTAGGCCTCGCGCTTGCCGACCCAACGCAACTCATACCCGTCTTCTTCTACGCGGATGCCCGCCGGGTTGGCCGGGTCCAGCGCTTGCTGGATGGCGGCGGCGTTGACGCGCACGCTGCCGTCGGGCGCGGTTTCAATGGCTTGGGGGAACAGCTCGCGCAGCAGTTCGAGTTTTTGCGCCGCGGGGCTGGGGGCGTTCAGTATGGGGTGTGACATGGCGGCTGGTTGGCGGTGCGGGTGGGGTCACGCGGGCTTGGCCTGGTAAACCACGTGGGGCAGGTCCATGAAGTCGGCGTCTTGGGTGTAGACCTGTGCGCCGCAGGTGACGGCGGTTTGCCAGATCAGGGCATCGGCCATGGTCAGGTGGTGTTGGTGGGCTGCCAGGGCGG
>JAIFNE010000169.1 GCA_020047875.1 Hydrogenophaga sp. | reverse complement strand
GCACCCTGTGGCCGGCGCTGGGGGTGTCGCTGGTGCTGATGGTGGTGGCGCGGCCGCTGTCGGTGTGGCTCTGCCTGGCGCCACTGCGCTTTGAGCGTCGCGAGATCGCGTTCATCTCGTGGATGGGGCTGCGTGGTGCGGTGCCGATTGTGCTGGCGGTGTTTCCGGTGATGGCTGGCGTACCTGGGGCGCGGATCTTTTTCAACGTGGCGTTTGTGGTCGTGCTCAGCTCGCTGCTGCTGCAGGGCTCCACCATTGCCTGGAGCGCCCGCCGCCTGGGCGTGGCGCTGCCCGAGCCGGAAGACGAGATTCAGACGCGCGCGGTGTTTGGCGATTTTCTGCTCGATGCCTCGGTGCCGGTGGGCCAGCTCTGCGCGTTTTACGGCCTGCCCACGCCAGACGATGCCGAGCAACCGGTGGGGGCCTGGCTGGCCGAGGCGCTGCACCGCCCGCCGGTGGTGGGCGACAGCGCACACCTTGGCCACGCCGAGCTCAGCGTGCGCAGCATGGACGGCAAACACATCCGGCAGGTGGGCATTCGGCTGGAGTGATGTGGAGACTGCGGATCACGCGCTCGTGGGCTCACGCGCTCGTGTGCAAGGCCGTGCGGTTGCTCCTGTCAAACTGCAGCCGATCCCGCAACCCATGTTCGACCACCGACAGGGGTTCGTACCAACCTGAGAGCCGAGCGCGGGCAGGCCAGTCGGCCAACATCCAGGCGCCGCGCGCAGTACCTTCCAAAGCATCGGTTGAGCGCAGCACCCGTCGGCCCGCAAGCAACGCCGACAACACCGTCGTGTACACCACATTGCTTGCAAGCGGTCCTTCCAGCACCACGGGGGCCAGGGCAGTTTCGCTGGTGGCAAGCGACTCAACCAGCTCAGCCGTGATTTCTGCGCAGTAGAGCGACGCGAGCGCTGGCCGCAGATGCGCAGGCACACCGACCACGCCCTGCGCCACGGGCTGACCGTGTTGCCAAACGCGGCCTAACTTCCCCTGATAAGGACCGCCAGCATCGGAAAAACACGGGGTGGCTGCCCAACCCTGCTCCACAAGCTCGTCCAGCGCGGCCAGCGTGGCAAGCCCTGGGTCGGTACCCGCACACAGGACTGCAAATTCCCGTCCACCCATGAAGCGCGCGGTGGGCACGGACGCGCCCTCTACCGACACATTGACCAGCTCACCGCGACACGTATTGTGCGCAGACTCAGCATCGCCGGGCGCCATGACCACGCACCAGGTGCCGGTGGAGACCACCGTGCTTTGAGGTGCGGCGTGCAGGTGGCGGGCCAGGCAGGCGTTGCTGTCGTGCACGCCCACGTGCACCTGACAGGTTGCAGGCAGCTGCAGCCGCGCGGCGAGATTGGGTTTCACCGGGCCCAGCACTTCCCAGGCCTTTCTCAGTGGCGCGATCAGCGGAGCGATGCCGGCTTTCCGGGTCCACGCGGCCAGCCCCTGCGCCGCTGGTGACCACAGATGGGAATGACAGCCGAGCGACGAGACCTCGCTAGCGGCCACGCCGCTGAACCACCAAGCCCAGAACTGCGGATACGGGAGCCAGTGGCGTATGCGCTGCCAGGCAGCGGGCTGCGTCTGTTGCAGCCAATACAGTTGCAAACCCGCGTTCAAGCCCAGAGGCAGAACGGGCGAGCCGGTTGCCTTAAAACCATCAGCGACTCGATGAAAGGCAGTGCGATACGCGCCGTAGCCATCCCACTCGTAGTCCATCGGTGCAAGCACGAGGCGCTCGCCGTCGATGGCGCAAAAAGCCGCGCCGTGGGTGCTGATCTGCAGGTGCGCGATGCGCTCGCGCTCGGGCAAAGCGGGGATGGATCTCAACAGCCAGGCTTCAATTTCCCGTGTACCAAGCTCAAGGTAGTCCGGGCCCATCACGGCTTCATTGGCCTGAGCTTTGCGGGCAAGTACCTCGCCAGCCTCGCTGATCAGCAGCAGCTTTGCGTTGGTCTTCCCAATGTCAAGAATCAGGGTGTGGCTCAAGTTGCGCTTCATTCAAGGTGAAACACACGGGGAAGAGACTCCGTCACGGGCGAGCCGTCGGCGTTCGTTTGCATCAAATCTTTCATGTGCTGCCACCAGCGCTGCATCACGGGATGCTGGGGCAGGCTGTCCAGCCCACCACCACCAACAACACCAACACCGTCACCGCAGCGCATCACCGCGAACAGCACGCCGCGCGGTGCATCAAGAAAGATGCTGTAGTCGGATATGCCGCATTCTTTCAGCAGCGCACACAGCTCGGGCCAGATGGCATCGTGGCGCCGTTGGTACTCCGCCTCGCAGCCAGGATTCAAAAACATACGAAACGCAATTTTTTCGGTGGGCATGGCATGTTCCTTTCGTTGTCGCGTTCGCTCAGTCAAGCGTGGGCACAGCGCCAGCAGGTCGGCGCAACACCCTGAGCCAGCGCGGCAGCACCATGGCTCCAATCAACAGCGCGCCCACGATCATCGACATGACGATGCCCGACACGTTGAGCATGCCCAACGCAAAATTGAAGCTGCCCAGCAGCACGGCCGCGAGGATCACGCCCACGATGCTGCCGCGCCCGCCCTCAATGGCCACCCCACCGAGAATCACAATGGTGATCGCGTCAAGCTCCCAGCCCATCGCCAGGTTGGGCCGTGTGCTGCCGATGCGCCCGGTAAGCAAGATCGCTGCAAGCGCTGCCATGACGCCAGCGAAGACAAACAGGCCGAGCCGGTAGCGGTCTACCGAAATGCCAGAGAAACGTGACGCGATCGGGTTGGCGCCGATGGCGTACACGCGCCGACCGTGCACCGTGGCGTGCAAAAAAAGGCCCACCAAAACCGCCATTAAGAGCATCACGCAAAACCCGATCGGAACAATAAAACCAGGCTGCCCGATCAGGTCGCCGATGCTGCCGTTGCCCCAGATACTCAGGGTCTCTGGGTAGCCGGTGATTGCCTGGTCGCCCAATGCCACCTGCGCAATGCCCCGGTAAAGCGAGAGCGTGCCGATGGTGACCACAATGGAGGGAATCTTCCAGCGCGTCACAAGCCAACCGTTGAGCCAGCCGCAGAGTGCGCCGGTGGCCAACGCGGCGCACAGCATCAGCGGCAGGCTGGCGCCCGCCTGCATCGCAAGACCCATCGCCAGCGAAGCAAGTGCCATGATGGCGGCAATCGAAAGATCGATCTCTCCAGTGACGATCAGCAGCGCCATCGCCAGCGCAATCAAGGCCTTTTCGGAATAGTTGTAGGTACTGTCTGCCAGCGCATAAGGCGAAAAAAAGCCTTCGATGCCCCAGCCGAAGCCCAGGTACACCAGCACGATCAGCGCGAACAGCACGCGCTCCCAGGTGTTGAGTGCCCTCATGCCGTTGCCCCTTGTGGGACCGCAGAACGATCCAGAATCAGCCGCCCATTTTTGCGGTCGGCCGTGGCGTTAAGCACCACTGAAATCAGGATCACTGCGCCGGCAATCGCCTGCTGCCAGAACGGCGAGACCTGGATCACCGGCAGCGCGCCGTTCACCACGCCGATGAACAGCACGCCGAGCACTGCGCCGCCTATGGTGCCGACACCGCCGCCGATGCTCACGCCGCCGATCACGCAGGCCGCGATCACTGTCAGCTCATAGCCCGAAGCCAACTCGGAAAAGGCGATGGAATAGCGCCCCACCCAGAGCAGACCCGCCAGCCCGGCCAGCAGGCCGGAAAGTGTGTAGGCCATGACCACCCGGCGTTGCACTGGGATGCCGGCATACAGCGCGGCCGAGGGGTTGCCGCCGAACGCGTACAACTCACGCCCTTCACGCCGCCAGTGCAACAGCCAGAACGACAGCGCCACCACCACCGCGGCAAACCAAATCAGCATCGGCAGGCCAAGCAGGGTCTCACGCGGCAGGCCTTTGATGAGCGGATGGATTTCGTGGTCCGACACCCAGGCTCCGCCGCTGGCCACGAACACCGCGCCCCGGTAGAGCGACATCGTGCCCAGCGTCACCACGATGGACGGGAGCGAAAACCGCATGATCAGCCAGCCATTGATGAAGCCAAGCGCTGCGCCGATCGCGCAAGCCAAGGCGATCAATGCAACCAGCGGAATGCCGGGCCAGGCGCGGCCGGCCAGCGCGCACAACATGCCGGTGAGCGCGAGGTTGGACGCCACCGACAGGTCGACGCCGCGCGTCAGCAGCACCAGCATCTGGCCCATCACCAAAATGGCAAGAATGGCCGAGTCGTTGCCAATGTCCAGTGCATTGCGCAGGGTCAGAAACACGGGCGCGCGCACGCCCACGGCGATCACGATGACCGCGATGATGGCCAGCAGCAGCCACTCGCGCCGCACCTGCGCCAGCGCGGTCAAGGGGTGAATTTTCATGGGAGCGCCTCGGTAGGCAGACGGACAGGGGGCACATGAACAGGGTGCGACACGGCGGCGTGGCCCAGGCCCGACGCGGCCGACACGATGGTCTCGGCATCCACCGAGCCCATGGCGAACTCGCTCACCATGCGGCCGCGGCGCATGACGATCACACGGTGCGCGAGGTGCATCACCTCGGGCAATTCAGAGGACACCAGGATCACCGCCAGGCCCTGCTCCACCATTTCGGCGATCAGGTGGTAGACAGCCTGCTTGGCACCCACATCGATGCCCTTGGTCGGCTCGTCCAGGATCACGATGCGCGGGTTCAGCCCCAGCCACTTGGCGATCACCACCTTCTGCTGGTTGCCGCCTGACAGGCCCGACAGCGGCGTGTCCTGGCTCGCGGTCTTGATCCGCAGGCGATCGATCATCCGGGCCGCGAGCTCGGACTCGCGCGCGGCCGACAGCCACAGCCCGCGTGACAGCGCCGACACGCCGCTGGCCAGGCCGGCCAAGCTGATGTTGTGCCGCACCGAAAAGCCCAGAACAGCGCCCTGGCGCTGCCGCTCCTCGGGCACGTAGGCGAGCCCCGCCGCAATCGCATCGCCGGGTCGGCGGATTTCGATGCGGCGGCCCTCTACCACCACTTCGCCGGTGGCCTGCGGGTTCAGACCCATCAGCGCCAGCATGGCTTCGCTGCGGCCGGCGCCGATCAGGCCGTAAAAGCCCAGGATTTCCCCGCGGCGCAGCTCGAAGCCGAGGTCGGCAAACTCGGTCGGGTGACTCAGACCTTTCACTTGCAGCACAACCTCGCCCAGCTGGCTGTAAATGGGCGGGTAAATCTTCTCGATAGCGCGGCCGGCCATCAGGCCCACCAGCGTGGGTTCGTCGGCGTCGGCGATGGCGCCCGAGCCCACAGACGCGCCATCGCGCAAGACCACGTATCGATCGCAAACGGCAAAAATCTCGTCGAATTTGTGGGTGATGAAAAGCACCGCCACGTTCTCGCTTTTCAAGCCCCGCACGAGGTCAAAAAAGTCGCGAATCTCGGCCTGCGACAGGGCGGCCGTGGGCTCGTCAAGAATCACCACCCGGGCGTTTTGCGAGAGGGCGCGCGCGATCTCGATCAGGTGGCGTTGCGCCAGGCTCAGCTGTTTGACCAGCGTGGTGGCGGCGAAGCCGGCGCCCACGCGGTCGAGCACCACCTGAGCCTGTGTGTTCATCTGCGCCCAATCGATCACCTTGAACACACCCACGCCGCGCATGGGTTGACGGCCTATGAAGATGTTCTCGGCCGCGCTCAGCTCCTCGAACATCACCGTTTCCTGGTGCACCGCCACGATGCCGGCAGCCTGAGCGCCCTGCGCTTTGGTAAAGCGCACCGGCTGGCCTTCGATGCGGATCTCGCCCTCTTCTGGCTGGTACACACCGGTGAGCGTTTTCACCAGCGTGGATTTGCCGGCGCCGTTTTCGCCGATCAGTGCGAGCACCTGGCCCGGCACCAAGTCCAGGTCCACGCCCTTCAAGGCATGGGTCGGGCCGAAGCGTTTGTGGATGCCACGCAGCGACAGCCACGCGGGAGGGGGATCAGGGTTCATGGCGGCGCGTTGAAGGCAAAGGGCAGGACGGACTCCCCCGCAGCGCCATCCGCATCGCATGAAGCGGCGCCAACCGGGAGCACCGAACCGGCTTGACAGTCCTATGGTGCCGCCAGAGGGAGGGTGACGCGAAGCGGCGCGAAGGGCGCTTCCTGAGGCTCAAAAGATTTTTGCAAACTTGTCTACGTTGGTGGCGTCGTAAGTAAACGGCTCGGCCATGGCGCCTTCGAGGTCTTTGTCCAGCGTGGTGCTGCCCACGCGACCCAGCGAAATCTTCTCGCCGGGAACGCCTTTGGCCGTGCCCTTGATAAATGCACTGGCAGCCATGATCGACGAGTAGCCAAGGTCAATTGGATTCCAGATGGCGAACGACTTGACCGCGCCGCTTTTCACGTGGCCAGCCATTTCAGATGGCAGACCCAAACCGGTCACGAATATCTGGCCGACCTTCTTCTCGTCTTGCACTGCCTTGGCAGCGGCAGCAATGCCCACCGTGGTCGGAGCCACGATGGCCTTCAGGTTGGGGTGGCTCTTGAAGAGGCCCTGGGCTTCGCGGTAGCTTTTGTCGGTCTGGTCGTCGCCGTAAACCACACTGACCAACTTCAGGCCGGCGTACTCGGGCTTGGCCAGCAACTTGCGCATCTCGGCGATCCAGATGTTCTGATTGGTGGCCTGCGCAGTGGCCGACAGCACAGCGATTTCACCGGTTTTCCCCACGACCTGCTCACTCATCTTCACCAGCTTTTCGCCAATCAGCGCGCTGTTCGACGGATTCAGCTGCATCAGGCGACCCTCTTTTTTCACACCCGAGTCGAAGGAAATCACCTTGATGCCACGGGACATGGCCTTCTTGAGCGAGGGCACCAGCGCGTCGGGATCGTTGGCGGAGATCACGATGGCCTTCACGTTTTGTGCGATCAGGGCGTTGATGATCTCGATCTGGCCTTCGGCTGTGGCCTTGGCCGGGCCGGTGTAGATGATCTCGACATTCTTTAGCTCCTTGGCAGCCTCAAGCGCGCCCTGATGGGCGGCATCAAAGAAACCATTGCCCAGGCTCTTGACCACCAAGGCAATCTTGTCGGCGGCCAGCGCAGGCTGGGCCAGTGACAGGGCGAGGGCCGCAGCGGCCAGCAGGGAAAGGCGTTTGTTCATGAATGTCTCCAGGTTATTGAATCGAAGCAAGGGGAAAAGTCTCGGCAGGCCCAACCCAACAGGGCCGGTGGTCCTGCCTGTGCCGCTGGCCTCCCCTGTTGCACCAGCGACCAGGACGCACTACCCGATCAGACGATGCCGCCACCGCCACCCACCACAGCGGGCCGGGCCGAAGCCATGCGAGCGCGGTAAGCACTGGCGCGGTACACGGCCACTGGGTCAATCGCGGCGCCCGCGTCCAGGCGAACCTGTTGCAGCAGCGGTGTCACATCGGTCTGGAAAGCGGTCTTGAGCAGATGCGTAGCGGCCAGCGCGTCATTGGCCTGCTGGGCGGCATCGAGCGCAGCGCGATCCACCAGCAGGGCCTGTGCGTAGCTGCGCTGGCACTGCTGCGCGCTGGTCATCAGGCTCTCGATCGGGTCGGTCACGTTGTGGCTCTGATCCAGCATGTAGGCTGGGTCGAACGCTACGCCCTCGTGCGCCGCTGCCACCAGCTCGTTGAACACCAGGAACAGTCGGTACGGGCTGACGCTGCCGGCATCCAGATCGTCGTCGCCGTACTTGCTGTCGTTGAAGTGAAAGCCAGCGAGCTTGCCGGCGGCGATGAGACGCGCCACGATGAGCTCGATATTGACGCTGGGCGCGTGGTGACCCAGATCCACCAGACACTGCGCCTTGGAACCCAGCGCGCTGGCAGCCACAAAGCTCGATCCCCAGTCCTGAATCACCGTGCTGTAGAAGGCCGGCTCGCAAATTTTGTGCTCGAGGAACATGCGCCAGTCGTTCGGCAGCGCGGCATAGATCTGGCGCGCACTGTCGAGGTAGCGATCAAAAGCGCGCCGGAAATGCTGCTGGCCTGGGAAGTTGCTGCCATCGCCGACCCAAACCGTCAAAGCCTTGGATCCGAGCGCCTGGCCAATCTCAATGCACTCCAGGTTGTGCGCCACCGCCTGCATTCGGGTGGCGGCGTCGGTGTGGCTCAAGCTGCCGTATTTGTAGCTGTGGGCCTGCCCCGGTTGGTCGGAGAAGGTGTTGGAGTTCATGGCATCGAACGCCAGGCCTTGCTCGCTGGCGGCGCCGCGCAGTTCGCTCCAGTCGCTGCATCGATCCCAGGGAATGTGCAGCGACACCGTGGGCGTGCAGCGGGTGAGCTGCTGGATCACACCGCAGTCCTGCAGCTTGTCGAACACGTGGCGCGGCTCGCCCGGACCAGGGAAGCGGGCAAAGCGCGTACCGCCAGTGCCCACGCCCCAGCTGGGAATGGCGACGCCAAAAGTGGCGGTCTGCTGGCGCACCACGTCGATGTCGATGTTCCGGCGTGCCAGCTGCTCGCCGAGGTGTTCGTAGTCGTTGCGCACGTGGCGCAGTTGCTGCTTGTTGTGCAACTCCAGCAATTCGTTGTCGATGGTCTTCATGTCTCTTCCTTGTTGTACGTGTGCCTGCGCGCCCATCTCATCCGTGGACGCCGCAGAACCGGCTTTGCCGGGCCGCTGGCGTCGCCCCTCGGGGAGGGAGCCGCGCGCTGCGCGGCGCGGGGCTATCTTGTGAATGCGGCTAGGTTGCCTGCGTCCACGTTGAGGATGTTGCCGGTGCTCTTCGCGCTCAGGTGCTCGGCAGCGAAGAAATAGGTGGCCTCTGCAATGTCTTCTGGGAACACGCTGCGCTTGAGCATGCTGCGGTCGCGGTAGAAGGCTTCGAGATCTCCTTCGTCGATCTTGTTGGCGGCAGCGCGCTCTTCGCTCCACTTGCCTGTCCAGATCTTGGAGCCGCGGATCACCGCGTCGGGGTTCACCACATTGGAGCGAATGCCCAGCGGCGCGCCCTCCAGCGCGAAGCTGCGGCTGAGCTGGATTTCGGCGGCTTTGGCCGCACAGTAGGCGGTGGCCTGGTTGCTGGCGACCATGCCGTTCTTGCTGGCAATCATGATGATGGCGCCGCCCGTTCCCTGCGCCTTCATCTGCTTGAAGGCCTCGCGGCCCACGAGGAAGTAGCCGGTGGCCAGAATGCTCTGGTTCTTGTTCCACAGCGCGAGGCTGGTGTCTTCAATGGCAGCAGCCGAGGCGATGCCAGCGTTGTTCACCAGAATGTCCACCCCGCCGAATTCGATGGCGGCGCGGTCAAAAGCCGCGATCACGCTGGCCTCGTCGGTCACGTCGCAGCGCACGCTGTACACATGGTCTTCGCCGTGCGCCTGCGCGAGTTCAGCGCCCACCGTATTCAGGGCGTCCTGATCGATGTCAGCCAGCACCACACAGCCGCCGTCAGCCAGGATGCGTTTCGCAATCGCCTGGCCGATACCTCCGGCGCCGCCAGTGACCAGCGCCACCTTGCCCACCATCGGTTTGGGCTTGGGCATACGCTGCAGCTTGGCCTCTTCGAGAAGCCAGTACTCGATGTCAAACGCTTCCTGCTCGGGCAAGCCTACGTACTGATCCACCGCAGCGGCTTCGCGCATGACGTTGATGGCGTTCAAGTAGAACTCACCGGCAATGCGGGCCGTGGCTTTGTCCTTGGCAATCGTCACCATGCCGATGCGCGGCAACAGGATGACCACCGGATTCGGGTCGCGCAGCGCCGGGCTGTTCGCGCGCTTGCAGCGTTGGTAATAGGCAGCGTAGTCGGCGCGGTAGCCCGAGAGCAGTTCACTCAAACGTGCCTTCAGGTCGGCGCCCTGCAGCTGGTAAACGGCTTCGGGCACGATCAGCGGGCGGATCTTGGTGCGAAGGAAGTGGTCGGGACAACTGGTGCCCAGCGCAGCGAGCGGCTCCAGGTCTTTGGAGTTGACAAACTCCATCACTTCGCAGGAGGTGTTCAGGTGCAGCAGCTTGGGCGCGCCTTCTGCCGAGAGGCCGCGCAACACCGGCAGCACGCGGGCCAGGGTTGCGTCGCGCTCGGTCTCGAGCAGCGAAGCCACCGCGGCGCCACCAAACACGGGCAGCTTTCGCGCCGCACGCTCCTGCGCCAGCCAGGTCTGGGCGCGCCGGATCAGGTCTACTGTGTTCTCGTAACAGGCTTTGGACGTTTCACCCCAGCTGAACAGCCCGTGGCCACCGAGCACAATGCCGCGCAGGCCTGGATTCGCGGCGTTGCAGGCGGCCAGTTGCTGGCCCAGCTCGTAGCCAGGGCGCAGCCAGGGCATCCAGCCCACGGTGCCGCCAAACACCTGCTGCGTGATGGCTTCTCCGTGAGCCATGGCAGCGATGGCGATCACCGCATCGGGGTGCATGTGGTCCACGTGCACATAAGGCAGGCTGGCGTGCAGCGGCGTGTCGATGGAGGCGGCGCGGGTGTTCAGGTTGAAGGTGCAGTGGGGCAGGTAGCCCACCATCTCGTCCTCTTGCGCCAGGCCCTTGTAAAGGCCTTTGAGCGCGCGCAGCTTGTCCATGTAGAGCGTGGAGAAGCCGTCGAGCTTCATCGAACCCACGTCACCGCCCGAGCCTTTGACCCACAGCACCTCGGTGTCTTGGCCGGTCAACGTGTCCTTCTGCCAGATTTTGGCGGAGGTGTTGCCGCCTCCGTAGTTGGTGATGCGAAGGTCTGAGCCCAGCAGGTTGGAGCGGTAGAGCAACCGCTGGGGTTCGTCCATGCCGGCGGTGGTGGCGTCGTTCCAACTCGGGAAGGCTTGGGCAGAGGTCGGTGTGTTCATGGGGCGCGATGTTAGGCACGCCATCCCATACAGGCAATTGATGAAAGCTTATACAAACCATCAGAACGTCTTATAGAATTTGCTGACGCAGTAATGGAGCTGACCAAGCAGCCCGGGAAACAGCAAGAACAGGCGCCTGCCAGGATTGGGGCGTCCCAAGCGAAAACCGGCTCTCGCGAGACCCTAGTCTGACGATCCCCTGGGGAGCCCATTTATTCGGGTAACCCATAGGAAAACTTTCATGACCACCCCCATGAACATCCGACAGCTGAAGGCCTTTGAGGCCGTGGCGCGGCTCGGCGGCTTCTCGCGCGCAGCCGAGCAGCTGGGTATGACACAGCCGGCGGTGTCGATGCTCGTACGCCAGTTGGAAAAAGAGCTGCGCATCGCCCTGTTCGACCCGAGCGACCGCAAGCGTCTGAGCGAGGCTGGACGCGAGCTTGTGCTGCACGCTCGGCGCATCCTGGCGCAGGTGAAAGACGCCGAAAACGCCATGGCCTTTCACGAAGAAGGCGCTGCAGGCGACGGCGCACGTGGCCCGCGCGGCCTGTTGCACCTGGGCGTGGTCTCGCCCGCCCACTACTTCGCACCCCGTCTGCTGCACGCATTCCACCAGCGCTTCCCAGACGTGCGTCTCAAGCTGACCGTGGCCAAACGCTCGGCGATTCTGGCCATGCTAGTCGAGCACCAGCTCGACATCGCCATCACCGGCTATCCGCCGTCCGAGGCTGACCTTGACGCGTCGAGCTTTGCGCGCCACCCGCACTGCATCGTGGCGTCGCCCGACCACCCGCTCGCTGCCAAGAAGGACATCCAGTGGGCAGAACTGCAGCACGAGGACTTCATCTTCCGTGAGCAAGGCTCCTCCACCCGTTCATTTTTGGAGCAGCTGCTGCAGGCCCAGTCGATGCAGGTGCGCTTGGGCATGGAGCTGGCTGGCAACGAGACCATCAAGCACGCAGTGATGTGCGGCCTGGGCATCAGTTTTTTGTCGGCCCATGTGTTCCAGATGGAATTGGCAGCGGGCCGTATCGCGATGCTCGATGTTGTGGGCATGCCCAAGTTCATCGACTGGTGCTTCATCCACCGCCGCGACACCGGCCTGAGTGGTGTCAACCTGGCCTTCAAGCAGTTTGTGTTTGACGCGGGTGCAGATATCGCAGTCTGCGAGGGGATTAAGGCGCCAACGTCGCTTTGACATACCCCGTACCGCCGGTGCTATATTAATGACCAATTGGTCACTAAAAAATGAATACGTTTTTACCTCCCAACAAGCGGGAGCGTCGCAAAGCAGCGCGCCCTGGCGAACTGCTCGATGCGGCGCTATCGCTGTTTGTGGAAAAAGGCTTTGCCGCCACCCGGGTCGAAGAAGTGGCGGCGCGCGCCGGTGTCTCCAAAGGCACGCTGTTTCTCTATTTTTCGAGCAAGGAAGAGCTGTTCAAGGCGCTGGTGCGCCACACCATCTCGGGTCGCTTCACCGAGTGGAACGAAGAACTCACACAGTTCAGTGGCAGCAGCGCCGAGCTGGTGCGCTACTGCATGCATTCCTGGTGGGAGCGCATCGGCATGACCAAAGCGGCCGGCATCAGCAAGCTGGTGA
>JAIFNE010000039.1 GCA_020047875.1 Hydrogenophaga sp. | reverse complement strand
CACGGCCGGACGCGATCGAGGTACCAAGATCGCCCTGCAATGCGCGCCAGACCCAGCTCACGAACTGCTCGGGGTAAGAGCGGTTGAAGCCGTACAGCTCCAGCAACTGGGCCTGCAACTCGACCGATGCATCGGGCGGCAAGATGGACACCAGCGGATCCCCTGGCGACACATGCACCAGTGCAAAGCAGACCAGTGCCACACCCAACATGATGGGCAGCGTGTAGAGAACGCGACGAAACAAGAAATTCAGCATCGAGCAAGCCCGGTAGGTCGTGTGAATGCAGCGCTCTCAAGTCGCGCCAGTTGCTGAGGTAAGCAGACTCCAGCGCGCTTCAATCCACTGACATCGGAGCGATGTCAATGAACCAGCTGCGCGGCTGTACCACGCCCTTGACCTTGGCGCTCATGGCACGTGGACCCACGTCGTGCGCAATCCAGATAAACGGTGCCTCCTCCACAATGCGAGCGTGCAGTTTGGCCAGTGCAGCATCGCGTACCTTGTCGTCAAAGCTGGTTCGCGCATCGGCGATCAGCTTGTCGAACTCGTCGTTGCCAAAGTAGCCCCAGTTGTTGGAAACCGGCGGAAACGTCTTGGTGCTGGTGAAGCGAACCATGGCGAAGAACGGATCCATGGCGGCGTAACTCACGTTTGTGGCGTGCGCGCCGTTGGCCGACGGATCTTTTGCCCCTTTGCGCCAGTTGGTGAACAGCGTGTTCCACTCGATCACGTCGAACTCGATGTCGATAAAGCACTGCTTAAGAGATTGCTGAACAAACTCGTTCATCGGCAACGGCTGCATTTGTCCGGAACCCGAAGCCGATATCTGCACCTTGGCCTTCATCGGCTTGGCAGCCGAGAAGCCGGCCTGTGTCATGAGCGCCTGAGCCGCCTTCACGTCGTACCGGATATCGAACTTCGGGTTGCCCCACCAGGGGTGGCCCGGCGGCACGGTGCCCTTGGGCACGGCCATCATGCCGCCCAGCAAGGTCTTGAGCCCTTCGCGGTCCACGCACAGGTTGGCGGCGTGGCGCACACGCTTGTCCAGCCATGGCGAGCCCTCGACGAACGACAGTTGCCACGGCCAGACGTGGGGCTGCGCGTTGCTGTAAATCTTGAAACCCCGCTGACCAATCTGCGGCATGGCATCAGGAGAAGGCGCCTCAATCCAGTCCACCTGCCCCGACAGCAAAGCGGCCGTTCGGGCATTGGCTTCGGGCATGGGGATCAACACCACGCGGTCGAGTTTGGTGGTGCGCTTGGGGTCCCAATAGGTTTTATTGGCCACCAGTTCCAGTCGCTCACGCGGCAGAAAGCGCGCCATCTTGAACGGACCACTGCCCGATGCGTCGGCAGCAAAAGCGGTCCAGGCGGCCTTGGACTTGTCGGCTGGCGTGGCGCCTGCGGCGGCGTTGAACTTGCTCTGCCAATGGGCGGGGGAGGCCATGAACAGATTGGTGAGGTTGAGCGGCAGGAAGGCATCGGGCTCGCTGGTGGTGAGCTCGACGGTGAGGTCGTCGATCTTGCGAGCCGACCGCAGCGTGGGCATGCGCGATGCGGTCACGCCGACCTGGCTGGCGTCGAAGTGCACAGCGTCTTTGTCGAGCACCTTCTGGACATTCCAAACCACCGCGTCCGCGTTGAAGGCCGAACCATCGTGAAACTTCACGCCGGGACGCAGCTTGAAGGTCCATTTGGTTTTGTCTTGTGCCCCCACCGACCAAGAAAGCGCGAGACCGGGAATGAGAACGCTGGCGGCGTCGGCCCGAGACAGATCCCAATGCGTGAGTGCGTCGTAGAGGGGGATGCCGGTGAAACGGTTGCCCTCAAAGCCCTGATCGGGCTGACCGAGCGTGCGGGGAATGTCGGCTGCCGTCATGGCGATACGCAGCACCTTCTCCTGCGCCAGCACAGACGGCGAGGACAGCGCCATCAGCAGGCCGGCAGACGTGGCGACTCCCAGAGCCCTGAGGCTGAAACGAGAGGGAATGGACAGTGATTTCATCAGGACTCCGAAAATAGAAGAACAGGATTGAGGGCTGGCCCGGCGCGAGGCGACGGTCGCTCAGCGGTGACGACGCACAAAGCACCAACAGCTGGCAAGCTTTTTGTATGCAATCACCGTGCCAATCGCTTCCCCTTGTCAATTCCACAGCGTCCTACCTGGAGCACTTGCCCCCATGAAACACCCCCCGGAAGACAGAAATCTGTTCAGCAGCATGCCGTGCGACGTGCACTGTTTTTGGTCGATGCACGCCCAAAAATGGCGCGTCCTCCTGTCTTTTTGTATACAAAGTGCGCCGACTTGGGGCTTGGCCGGGAGGCAGGCATGAAGCTCTTGTTGATCAATCCCAACACCTCGACCGCCATGACGCAAAGCATCGCGCGGGCAGCCCAAGGCGTGGCTTCACCGGCCACCGAGGTGATGGCGGTGCAACCCAGTTTTGGTCCTGCGTCCATCGAATGCCAGTACGACGAGGCATTTGCGGCGGCGGGCGTGGCCGAACAGGTGCGACTGGCACAGGGCTGGCGCCCCGATGCGGTGGTGGTGGCCTGCTTCGGCGACCCCGGCCTTGACGCGGCAAGGGAGGCCAGCGGCGTACCGGTGATTGGCGTGGCCGAGGCGGCCTTTCATGCCGCCACGCTGATCGCCACCCGCTTTTCGGTGGTGACCACCCTCACACGGACCTGCATCACCGCTGAGCGACTGCTGCAACGCTATGGCTTCGAACGTCACTGCGGTGGCGTACACGGTACCGACATCCCGGTACTGGACCTCGAGCACGTGAGCGACGAGACGGTAAGTCGCATCGAGCAAGCCGCCCGCGAAGCCCTCTCGCGGGACGGCAGTAGCGCCATCGTTCTGGGCTGCGCGGGCATGGCCAGCCTTTGCACCACGTTGAGCGCTCGCCTGCAGGTGCCCGTGATAGACGGCGTGAGCGTGGCGGTGAAGCTGGCCGAATCGCTGGTGGCGCTGGGGCTGCGCACCAGCCCGCTGGGTGACTATGCACCCCCACCGCCCAAGGTTTACGCCGGCTGGGCAAGCACCCTGGGCTGGTAAGGCCAGCCGCCTCAGTCCACGCGGCGCACACCCACCGGCAACTGGCTCGCAGCCGCCCAGGCTGGCCCCTGGAACCAGGGGTCGCCATCCAGGCAGGCGCGCAGCATGGGCAAGGCATCGTGGCCCCAGAACACGCGTTCGCCGAGCACCAGTGCGGGCACACCAAACAGCCCCAGGGCCAGGGCCTGCGCGGTGTTGTGGCGCAGGCGCTGCTTCACCGCCTCGCTGTCGGGCGCCAGCCAGGGGCGGCCGCAATCGGCCATGTGCGTCTGCAAGCGCGCCTGCAGCTCGGCCAGGCGCTGTGGGTCGGTGGCGCGGTGGCCGCCGTGCCAGACATGGCGCAGCAGCTGCTCGGTCACCCGCCCGAGCCGCAGCAGTGCCAGCGGGTTGAACGGATGCTCGGCCGGCAGCGCCAGCGGCACGCCGTGGTGGTGCGCCAGCCAGCTCACCTGGCGGTAGGTCCAGTCGCGTTTGCCGGGGATCTCGGCCGGGCCAAGCTGGCCGTGCGCCTTGAGCAGGGCCGCAAACAGCACCGGCTGATAGCGCAGGTGCACGCTGTGGCCCATGAGCGCTTCGGGCAGGCGCTCGAACGCAAGGTGAGCGTAGGGCGAGATCGGATCGTAGAAGAACCGGATTTCGTGCAGCGTCGGGGTGGCGTCTGAATTCATCGGGCTCAGCCGCCAGGTGTCACCTGGCGCGCCTCGATGCGGCGCCATACATCGCGCTTGTCGTCATCGCTCAGATGGCCCCAGGCAGCGATTTCCTGCAACGAGCGGTAGCAGCCTTTGCACTGGCCCTGCTTTTCATCGAGTTCGCAAATTGACACGCAAGGCGATGGCACGCCGGGGCCGGGGTGGTCGGCCAGCGCATCGCGCAGGTTGATCAGGGGTTCATGGCTCATGGGGCGATCGGGAGTTCGGTGACGTCATGGACCGGCGCACCGGTCAGGCGCTGGAGTTCGGCGGGGGTGAGGCGAAAGACGCCGTGCGGGTGGCCGGCGGCGGCCCAGATGTCGGCAAAGCGGAACAGCTGCGCGTCGATCAGCGTCAACGGTGGCGTGGCATGGGCCAGGGGCGAGACGCCACCGATGGAGAAGCCGGTGCGGGTCTTCACGAAATCCGCGTCGGCCCGGCCGAGCTTGCCGCCCTCGGCGCACACGATGGCCTGCACCTTTTTCTCGTCCACCCGCAGGTCTCCGGAGGTGACCACCAACACGGCGGCATCGTCGCCACTCGGGTGGTTTTTGCGACGAAAGATGATGCTCTTGGCGATCTGCCCCAGGGCCACGCCCAGCGCGTCGGCCGCTTGCTGGGCGGTGCGTGCGGCGTCGCTCAGCATCACCGGCGCATGGGGATGGCCGGCGGTAGCCAGCGCCTCGGCCACGCGCTGCAGGCCGGCTGGGCGCTCAGTGGGCGGTGTGGGTTCGGGATGGGTCATGTTGGCGATGGTATCGGCGCTCTCACGCCCACGGCGCGCGGCGGGTCAAGCGGCCGCGCGCTTGACCAGCAGCAGGCTGGCACCCATGGCCATCAGCACGCCGCCGAACACGCGGTTCTGCGCCCGGCGTGCGCGCGCCGAGGCCAGCCAGGCTTGAGCGCGGGAGGCCAGGAACGCGTAGCCGTGCATCACCGTCACCTCCACCGCAACCGAGGTCACCAGCAACAGCGCCAGCTGAAGCCAGAGCGGGCGATGCGGGTCGATGAACTGCGGCAACACCGCCACCATGAAAACGTGGCGTTGGTCAGAAAACCGATGCTGAAGCGCTCACGCGCGCTGGGCAGCCGGGCCTTTTGCAGCGGCGCATGGGGCTCGCCAAGCGCCACCGGCGCGCGCCATTGCTGCCAGCCGAGCCAGATCAGATAGGCCGCGCCCAGCACCTTGACCACGGTGAACGCCACGCTGGAGGCCAGCAGCAGCGCCCCGACCCCCGCACCCGCCACGAGCAACACCAGCGCCAGCCCCAGGCCCATGCCGGCAATCGTCACGCTGGTGTGGCGAACACCATGCTGCAGCCCATGGCCGAGCGACAACACGGCCGCCGAGCCCGGCGACACAGAAATCAACCAAGAGGCGGCAAAGAAGGCCCACCAGACATGCGCGTCCATCGCGTCACCCCGCTCGCTTGGCCAGCAGCGCACGCGCCACGCGCGAGCCGCTCGGGCGACCCAGGTGTTCGCTGATGAACTGGCCGGCGTCCACCAGTTTTTCGAGATCAATTCCAGTGGAAACGCCCAGGCCATGCAGCAGATACACCACCTCTTCGGTGGCCACGTTGCCGGTGGCGCCCTTGGCGTAGGGACAGCCACCCAGGCCAGCCACC
>JAIFNE010000147.1 GCA_020047875.1 Hydrogenophaga sp. | reverse complement strand
TGAGCGACATGCGCAAGGTGGCCTGGGACCGCGGCCCGGTGCGCCTGGGCACCTACCAGAAACCCGATGGCACCCACGTGCCGATGTGGCACGACTCCGAGGTGGCCGCGATCGCGTTTGCGCTGCAGGGCATCATGGCGCAACGCGCACAGGCGGGCTTGGCGGTGCACGCGCCGCTGCAGGTCACGCCAGAACTGCCGGGCATGCAGATGCCGGTGATGGCCGGAAAAAAGTGCCCGGAATGCGGCGCCCACGCCATGATCAAGAAAGACGGCTGCGACCTCTGCACCCAGTGCGGCCACCTGGGCAGCTGCGGTTGAGCGCTGCTTCGTCGCGCGCGGGCGTGTGTGTCGGTGGCCAGCTGCGCTGTCGTTCAGGGATACACCCGACCGAAAGCCGCGCAGCGTAACGCCTCTCTGCGCGTGAGCCAGAAGGCGCCGTTCGACATCCTCGACTTCACGCCTTCAGTGGCCCTGCTTGCGAACACGGGCGGCCACGACTGGCTACTCATTCCCGCACTGCTCTATACGGGCATCAAGAACGTGGCGCTTCGGGTCCGCATGGCGCTGAACCGCGGCAATCCGGGTAGCGAGTACGGTGAGCGCGCCGTCAAGTCCAGAGTGCATCTGCGCGCGCCTGTGTTCCTGCCTGGTGCAGCGTGCCTCACTGGGAGGCGCCGGGCAGGCTTGCGCAGGGGCGGGTGAAGGGCACCCGCACCACCTGAATCGTCACATGCTCGATCCCGAAGTGCTCATGCAGTTCGTCGGTGGCGTGCTTCAGGAAGGCATCGTCGGCATGGCCCTGCGGCATCACCAGGTGGGCCGTCATCGCGATCTGCGACGTGCCCATCGCCCACACATGCAGGTCATGCACCCGCTCCACACCGGGAAGCGATTCCAGCAATGCCTGCACCGCATGCAAATCCACGCCCTCCGGCACGCCGTCGAACAGCAGGTGCAGCGACTGCTTGAACAGGCTCCAGGTGCCCACCACGATGACGGCGGCGATCAGCAGGCTGACCACCGGGTCCAGCCAGGTCCAGCCGAACCACAGCGCCAGACCGCCGGCCACCACCACACCCGCCGACACCAGTGCGTCGGCGGCCATGTGCAGGAAGGCACCGCGGATGTTGAGATCGCTCTCGCGTCCGCGCATGAACAGCAGCGCGGTCGCCGTGTTGACCAAGATGCCGATGCCGGCTACCACCATGATGGTGACGCCCGCGACGGCCTGCGGGGTTTGCAGCCGATGCACCGCCTCCCAGGCCAGCGAGCCCATGGCCACGAGCAGCAGCAGGGCGTTGATGAAGGCCGCGAGGATGCTGGCGCGCTTCCAGCCGTAGGTGTGACGGGCGTCGGGCCGCAGGCGACCGGCCAGCGCGCCACCCCAGGCCAGCATGAGGCCGATCACGTCGCTGAGGTTGTGGCCGGCGTCGGCCAGCAGCGCCAGCGAATCGATCTTCCAGCCGTAGTAGGCCTCGATCGCGACGAAGGCGAGGTTCAGCGCGATACCGATGCCGAAAGCACGGTCGAAGTTGGGCGGGGCATGGCTGTGCCCGTGACCGGCGCTCACGACGAAGCCTTGCGGCGGATGACGCCGGACAGTTCGGTGCCCGGCGCAACCGTGTTGAAAACGGTGCCGTACTTGCGCACGTTGTCGTGCAGCAGGTCCAGCCGCCGGTCGGGTTCGTCGGTGTCGACGACGATCTCGTAGGTGATGGACTCCATGCAGGGCGGCACGTCCTGGCGCACGCCGTGCACGTGCACTTCGACACCGCGCAGCGAGAACTTCAGGATCGGCGTCACGCGCTCGATGCCCTTGATCATGCAGGCCGACAGGGCCGCCAGCAGCAGTTCGGCCGGGTTGAAGGCCTCGCGGTTGCCCGCCATGTCGGTGTCCAGCGTGATCACAGCGTCCTTGCAGCGCGATTCGCTGGCGTGTGCGCTCTGACGAACAGACACGACGTTGAACGCCATCTTGGGCTGTGCGGAATCACTCATCGCGTCAGCAGCATTTGCCTGCCGCCCATGCCGGGCTACAGCAAGTGCTGTTGGCGAAGTCGCTCGAGCCGGTCGCGGCGTCGAGATTGGACGCCGATTGGCTGGCTGGCGACGGGCTGGTGTGGTGTTCGGCGCTTGATGGAACCAATAAGCGATACCGGGCGGTATCGCGCGGATTTGCCACGCAGCCATGGCTCAGAAGACGCGGTTTTATGTTCCAGATAGCGTCGAACACCACACTAGGAGCCTGTCGGGCTTGGGACGCCGATAGCGAAAAATGGACCGCTGCGGCCGTTTTGCAGCCGGCGCTTCCCAAGTCCGCCATGACCAGTTCGCGGTCGTGCGGTGGTTCGGCAAAGCGCTGTTTCAGCTCGGACAAGGACATCACCACGATGTCCGGCACGTCGAATGCGACCTGCGCGACCTCGGTGCGCTCACGCACATCGACGAGCAAGGCGCCTTCTTCGATCAGTCGGTGCGTGGTGGTGGGGCAGACCTCGCGGGCCTGTGGCAGGTTCACTCGATCGTTCATCGTGTGCTTCTCAAGCGGCCAGCCACTGTTCGACTTTGCTGCGGCTGGGCAGGCCGCCGGCGTGTACCACCTTGCCGTCGACCACCACGCCCGGCGTGCTCATCACCCCGTAGCCCATGATCTCGCGCAGCTCTTCGACCTTGGTCAGCGTCACAGCCACGCCCTTGTCTTTGGCGACTTGTTCGATCAGCGCGATGGTGTTCTTGCAGTTTGCGCAACCGGTGCCGAGTACCTTGATGTCCATGGGGATCTCCTTCACAAATGTGGCTGACTGCCTCGTCGCGAGACCTACTCGCGTTCGAGTTCGAGATAGGTGCGGCTGGCGTTGCCGGGCATCAGCTCGGCCGCGTTGAGCAGGCGCAGAAAGGGCGCTGCGTTGAAGGACTTCACCGCCGCACTCACGTCGGTGCCATCGTCCACAGCTTGCTTCATGTGAGCGCGCAACGCCAGCAGATAGGCCTGGGTGTCTGCCTTCGCGGTGGCCAGGTTCGTTACCCGTCCGTGCCCAGGCACCAGTGCAGCAGGGTTCAGCGCTTCGATCACCGCGAAAGTCGCCAGCCACTGTTTCGTGCTGCTGACCGGGATAACGCCCAGCATGCGATCGACATAGACCACGTCACCGCTGAACAGCACGTTCTTCTGCGGCAGCCACACCATCGTGTCGCCGGGCGTGTGGGCGCCGCCACGGTGCTTGAGCTCGAACACGACGCCACCAAGCTCCAGCTGTTCGTCGGGCGCCTTCAGCCAGCGCAAGGGCAGCGTGGGCACGGTGCCGTCGGCCTTGGCGCCCAACACGGCCTTCAGCGCCTGCAGGTGGTCATTGCCCCGGTTTTTCATGTCGGCTTCGCCGCCGGCATGCGCGATCAGCTCGGCGCCCTGGGCTTGGAAGTAGCCGTTACCCAACCAGCGGTGGTCTTGCCCGCCGGTGTTGATCACCCATTTGATCGGCTGCGGCGTGACTTTGCGAGCCGCCTCGGCGATCTTGCGCGCGCTCTGGAATGTGGCGCCGCTGTCGATCAGCACCGCGCCGGCCGGTGTCACGATGAGGCCGATATTGGCGTTCAGGCCCTCGTTGTCCGCAGTGCGGGCACCGGTGTCCCCGACATGGGCGTACACGCCCTCGGCCACCTGCTTGAACTCCACGGTGACGGCGTGGGCCAGACCGCAGGCCAGCGACAGGGTGATGACCAGCAACTGCGCCGGTAGACGGGCGGGGTGCTTGAGCAGGGTGGGTGTCATGGGCGTCAAAGAACAGCGTTGAACACGAAGCCCACGATCAAAATGCCGGTGGCGACGACGGCCACGAAGGTGGCGATCAGGCGCACCTTCAGCACCTTGCGCAGGATGATCATCTCGGGCAGCGAGAGCGCGATCACGCTCATCATGAAAGCCAGCACGGTGCCCAGCGCCGCCCCCTTGGCCAGCAGTGCCTCCACGATGGGGATGATGCCGGCCGCGTTGGTGTACATCGGCACGCCAATCAACACCGCCAGCGGCACCGACCACCAGGCGTCCTTGCCCATGAACGAGGCCATGAAGTCCTGCGGCACCCAGCCGTGGATGCCGGCGCCGATGGCGATGCCGGCCAGGATATAGGGCCAGACCTTGCCGACGATCTCGCGCACGCTGGCGAAGCCGCCTTCGATGCGCTCGGCCAGCGTCATGCCGTCGATGCCGGCCACGGCCTGCACCTTGGGCATGTCGCGCACCCAGTCTTCAAGGTGGACCTCCATCTTGAGGCGGCCGATCACCCAACCGGCGACGATGGCCACTGACAGGCCGAGGCCCAGGTACAGCGCAGCGATCTTCCAGCCGAACAGGCCAAACAGCAGCGCCAGCGCCACCTCGTTGACCATCGGCGCCGAAATCAGAAACGAGAAAGTCACGCCCAGCGGTACGCCGGCCTGTACGAAGCCGATGAACAAAGGCACGGCCGAACAGGAGCAGAACGGCGTCACGATGCCGAGACTAGCCGCCATGACGTTCGCGGCACCTTCACTGCGCCCGGCCAGCAGCGCGCGGGTGCGCTCGGGCGTGAAGTAGGAGTTGATCATCCCCATCACGAACACAACAGCCGTGAGCAGCAGCAGTACCTTGGGTGTGTCGTAGAAAAAGAACTGCAGCGCGCCACCCAAGTGGCTGCCGCGATCGACCGGCAGCGCCGCGACGAGTGCCTCGGACGCTGGGATCAGTGACTGGTAGAGCAGCCACCAAGCCGCCGCCGCCACGAGGAGGAAGCTGCGCGGATGCTGCCGCGGCAGTTGCAGCGTGCGCTGGGACAGGTTCAGGGTGGTCATCAACAGGGCTCCTTCACTTGAAGACGAAGAAGGCGCCAAAAGGATGCAGTTGCCAGCCCGCCTGGCCGTCTAACGGCACGACGGTTGGTCCGTGATCGGGGATCGCGGCACGTGGCCGCTGATGCTGCCATCGTCGTCGAAGCGCACTTGGCAGGCGGCGCTGAGTTGGTCGCGCAGGCGCTGGCGCGCGCGCAGCAGTCGTGATTTCGCGGCAGGCAAGCTCAGTCCCTGCTGCGTGGCAAATTCACGCTGAGTCCGGCCGTCGAGGTCGCAGGCTCTCAGAATCGCAGCATCGTCCGAAGGCAGTTCGCCCAACACCCGCGCGACACAGCCGGCCAGGGCGTCGACCGGGGCAAGGGCTTCGGGAACCGGCGCCTCGATTTCCAGGCCGCCCTCATCGAGCGGCACTTGCACCTTGCTGACGCGCGCGCGGTCGATCACCGCGTTGCGGGCGACCTGAAACAGCCAGGCCCTCGGGTTGTCGAGGCTGCAAAAGCCTTCGCCCTGGCGCATGGCTTTGACGAATACGTCCTGCAACAGATCCTCTGCGGCATAGCCGTCGGGCAATTGGTGGC
>JAIFNE010000173.1 GCA_020047875.1 Hydrogenophaga sp. | reverse complement strand
TGCCAGCCCTCGGGCGCATAGCCCAGGCCGAAGGTCTTGGCCACCTGGCCGGAGAGCCCGCGGCCCTTGAGGTAGTTCACCGCGCGCGGCGTCACCTTGAGCTGCTCAATGTAGGCGTGGGCCGCTTTGTCGAGCACGCTGTTGAGCGTGGTCTGCTTCTGGCGCTGCTGGGCGGCGCGCTCGCGGTCTTGCGGCGAGGCTTCGTCTTCCGGCACCTGCAGGCCGGTTTGCTGCGCCAGATCTTTCACCGCTTCGATGAAGCTCATGCCGGCGTGTTCCATCAGGAACCCGATGGCATTGCCGTTGGCACCGCAGCCGAAGCAGTGATAGAACTGCTTGGTGGGGCTCACGCTGAAGCTGGGCGACTTCTCGCCGTGGAAGGGGCACAGGCCCATCAGGTTGGCGCCGCCCTTCTTGAGCTGCACGTAGCGGCCCACCACATCGACCACGTCGACGCGGTTGAGCAGTTCCTGGATGAAGGTCTGGGGGATCGACACCGGCGTATTCTCTCGCACCACTTCCTGGAGCTGGCCGACTTCGAGGTGCCGCAGGCGGTGGTGTTTGGCGAGTTGCCGAAAACCAGCGCCGGCAAGATTCAACAAGTCGAGCCGGGCAGGCAGGCGGATCCGGTCAGGGCAATCGCGATCCGATCGCCGTCAGTCCCCCAGCACAACCCCTTCGCGCCTCGGATCGGCGCCGCCAAACCAGACCTTGCGGCCATCGACCGTGCCGCGCTGCAGCGCCTGCAGGCCGCTGGTGAGCGCGGCTTCGTTCACGGTGTGGCCTTTGGCCCGCAGAGCCTCCACGGTGGCGGCGGGAAAGCGTTTGTCTTCCAGCATCAGCGCGCTGCCAGTGCTGCCGAAGTTGGGCAGGTCGATCGCCGCCTGCGGGCTCAGGCCCCACTGCCAGCTGCCCAGCATGGCCTTGGCCACAAAGTGAATGATGAACGCGCCGCCCGGGCTGCCAGTGCTCATCAGCAGTTCGCCGCTGGCGCTGTCAAACACCAGCGTGGGCGCCATGGATGAGCGCGGGCGCTTGCCCGGCTCGACCCGGTTGGCGATCGGTTTGCCATGGGCATCGGTGGGCGTGAAGCTGAAGTCGGTGAGCTCGTTGTTGAGCAAAAAGCCGCCGGAGCGGCTGGGGTCGGTGGTGACCATCAGCCGCGCGCCAAAGCCCGCCTCAATGGTGGTGGTCATGGCCAGCGCGTTGCCCTTGGCGTCAACAATGCTGATGTGGCTGGTGCCGTATTCGGGCTGGTCGGGCATGGGCGCCCAGGCCACCGGCGCACCGCGCGGAACGCCCGCTGGTGCCTGGGGCATGCGCGCCGCGCTGATCAGGCGGGCCCGGTCGTCCAGATAGGGACTGTCGAGCAGGCTGGTCCAGCGGCCGGCGGGTGGGGCGACGAAGTCGGGGTCGGCCAAGTACTGCGCGCGGTCGGCGAAGGCCAGGCGCGAGGCCTCGTTGTAGGCGTGCAGGAAGGCAGGGCTGGGCAGGCCATCGGCGCCCAGCGGTTCGGCGCCTCCTGGCGTGCGGGCGAGCAGACCCAGAATTTGGCCAACGGCAACTGCGCCCGAACTTGGCGGTGGAAAACCGCAAATCCGCAGCGCGCGCAGCGCCGCCTTGTGCTCATGACACAGCGCCTCGCGCTCGCGCGGCTGGTAGCGCACCAGATCCTCCAGCGCCATCGCGCCGGGGTTGCCCGGGTGCTGCCGCACCTTGTTCACGATCGCCTCGGCCACCGGGCCTTGGCTGAGTGCCGCTGGCCCTGCCGAGGCGATGGCCCGCAGCACGACCGCGAGCTCCGGGTTTTTGAGCCGGTGACCGATCGGGTGCGGCTGACCGTCGGTCTGGTAAAAATAGGCGGCGGCCACCGGGTCGGCCTTGAGAGCGGTCTCGGCGGCCAGCAGGGTGTGCAGCCGGGCGCTCACGGGAAAGCCTTGCTCGGCCAGCCGAATGGCTGGCTCGAACAGGCGGGCCCAGGGCAGCGTGCCATGCTGGCGGTGCGCGAGCGCCAGCATGGCCACGGTGCCCGGCACGCCCACCGATCGCCCGCCCACCACCGCCTGCATGAAGGGCATGGGCTTGCCGTCTGCGCCCAGAAACAGCCTGTCATTGACCGCTGCCGGCGCAGTTTCCCGACCGTCGAAGGCCTGTGTGCGCCGCCCATCGTGGTGCAACAGGAAGGCGCCGCCACCGATTCCGCTCGACTGCGGCTCCGCCAGGGTGAGCACCATTTGCACCGCCACCGCGGCATCCACCGCGCTGCCGCCAGCCCGCAGGATCTCTGCGCCCGCTTCGGTGGCCAGCGGGTTGGCTGCGGCCACCGCCTGGCGCTGGAGTGTCCAGCCAAGTTTGGATATGGTGCCCGATGCTGCAGGCTGTGAGCAGCAGCGCCAGCGCGACGCCCAGGCGGTTGAAAAAGACTGTGCGGTATGTCATGCGCGCTTCCGATTTGTGTCAAACAAGGGGGCAGTTTGACCGCTGTCTTGTGCCACATCAAGCAGGTTCTCCCGCGTGCTCCCTACACTAATGAGGGTTACGAGTGAGGCGATCTGCCTTGCGGACCCGACCGAACAGGATTTTGATGAATACCGCTTTCCCCACAGCGCCGGCTCCGGGCCAGGTGAGCGCTGGTGCACCCTTCCCGGCAATCAACTTGCCTGATCTGTTGCTGGTCATCGAGCGGCAGCAACACCAGCCCATCGTGAGCCTGCGTGAAGCGCTGATTCAGTTGCGGCTGCTGGATGAGACCGCGCTGGACGCCCTGGAGCGCGAGGACCCCAGCCTGCTGCGTTCGCGCTCGGCGGAATTGGTGCAGCGGGTGCTGCTCACCGAGGACGAGTGGCACCGTGCGCTGGCGCGGGTGGCTGGCGTGGTGGAGGTGGAGGTGTTGGGGTTTGAGGTCGATCGGCATGCGTTCGATGTGCTGTCGCTGCGGCAGGCGCACGACCTGCGAGTGGTTCCACTGGGCATGGCCGATGAGCGTTTCTTTGTCGCGTCCAGCACGCCCACCAGCAGCGAGCTGCACCGGCAGCTGCGCTCCATCACCGGGCATTCGATTGCGCTCGTCTGGGCCAGCAGCGAGGCGATCGAGCGCCGGCTGTCGCTGCAGCAGCGCATCGCCCAGGCCGCCAGTGGGCCGGCGGGTGCGGGTGCGCTGGCCAGAGAAATCCAGCGCAGCATGATTCCGATGCAGCCAGGCGAGGCGCATGTGTCCGCCAGCCCGCTGGAGGATCTGGTGATGCAGGCGATGGTGGAGGTGGGCAGCGGCGCCGAGGCCGAACAAGGGGTTTCGGCGAGCGAATCGGCGGGCATGGTGCGGCTGGTCAACAGCATGATCGCCGAGGCGCAGCGTACCCAGGCGTCCGACATTCACATCGAGGCCAACGCTGGCGAGGCCCAGACCACGATCCGCTTTCGGCGGGACGGCGAGCTTGAGCCTTATCTGGTGCTGCCAGCGCGGCTGCGTGCGCCGCTGGTTTCGCGTATCAAGATCATGGCCCGGCTCGACATTGCCGAGCGCCGTCGGCCGCAAGACGGCAAAATCGATTTTTCGGAATTCGGGGGCAAGGCGCTGGAGCTGCGGGTGGCGGTCATGCCGACCCACGACGGCCTGGAAGATGTGGTGTTGCGTCTGCTTGAATCGGCCAAGCCGTTGCCGCTCTCTAAGCTGGGCCTGCAGCCGCGCGATCAGGAGCTGATTGCCGGTTTCTCCGGGCGCAGTTTCGGGCTGGTGCTGGCGGCCGGTCCCACCGGCTCGGGCAAGACCACCACGTTGCACTCGATACTGGCCGAGGTCAACACCGCCGAGCGCAAGATCTGGACGGCGGAAGACCCCATCGAGATCACCCAGCCGGGTCTGCGCCAGGTGCAGATGAACCCGAAGATTGGTCTCACGTTTGCCAGCGCCATGCGCGGTTTTCTGCGAGCCGACCCCGACATCATCATGATCGGCGAGATCCGCGACGCCGAGACCGCCAAGATCGCGATCGAGGCCTCGCTGACCGGTCACCTGGTGCTGTCCACCCTGCACACCAACAACGCCAGCGAAAGCGTGGTTCGGCTGCTCGACCTGGGCATGGACCCGATGAACTTTGCGGATTCGCTGCTCGGGATCGTCGCGCAGCGGCTGACGCGCTGCCTGTGTCCGCGCTGTGCGCGTGAGCGGGCCGCCACGCCTGAGGAGTGGCGCGCGCTGGTGCAGGAATACGCCGAAGGCAGCCCGCTGACCGAGGCCGATGCCCAGGCGCGGCTGCTGCAGGCCGCGGGGGTTGACCAGCCGGGGGCGGTGCGGTTGCGCCAGCCTGTCGGCTGCGAACATTGCGCCGGCAAGGGCTACAAAGGCCGTCTGGGCATTTATGAAATCTTGCAGAACAGCCGCGGTATCCGGCAACTGATCCAGAACCGGGCCCGACCCTCTGAGATTTTCGACGCCGCGGTGCTTGAGGGCATGCGCACGCTGCGCCACGATGCGTTGGAAAAAGTGGTGCAGGGCAAGATTGACCTGCTTCAGGCGCGCAGTGCCTACCGCTGATCGGTAGCGCGAGCACCACAACAACGCTGAACCCCACAGGAATTCCATGGCTACATTTCGTCAGGTTGTGCTTTTCACCGACATCGACGGCAGGGCCCGTTTTCGCGAAGACACGGTGGCGCTCAGCGAGGGCACGCCCGCCGCGCGTCTCTCGCCCCTGATGCCCAGCGGCGGTTACCAGCTGCGCGAAAGCCCGGTGGGTTTTCGCAGCGATTTCCATTGCACCGGCGCGCCCCAGTGGTTGTTTGTGTTGCAGGGGCAGATGGAAATTGGTTTGCAGGACGGCAGCGTGCGCGTATTTGGCCCCGGCCAGTCTTTCTATTCGACTGACACGCTGCCTGAGGGCGCCAGTTTCGACGCGGCGCGGCACGGTCACCGCAGCCGGCAGCTGGGCGAAGAGCCGCTGGTGACCTTGTTCGTGCGCGGCTGATTTCTTACAGCGAGCCAGCGCTCAGAGCCCCTTCAGGGACGCATCATCGTTTCGATGGTTTCCCCCAGCTCGATCACCGCCAGCGCGTAGTAGCTGCTCCAGTTGTAGCGGGTGACCACATAGAAGTTCTCGGTGCCCGCCACGTAGCTGCGCGGCCCATCGCCATTCTCCAGCTCGACCAGAGCCAGCTTGCCCCCGTGTTGCAAGGCCGGGCCGCTGAGCAGCGCGCCCTTGGCGGTGAAGCTGGCGACGCTGAAAGTGGGCAGGATGTCGGGCGCGAGCAGGGCGTCCATGTCGGCAGACGGACTCAGCTCGACCGGGTAGCGCGTGGGTTGGCCTGTCTGCCAGCCAAAAACCTGGAAGTATTTGGCCACCGAGCCGATGACGTCGGCCGGGCTGCTGAACAGATCGATGCGGCCGTTGCCATCGAAGTCAATCGCGTATTTCGCCCAGCTGCTGGGCATGAACTGTGGCCAGCCCATGGCGCCAGCGAAGCTGCCGCGCAGACTTAGCGGGTCGAGCTCGGCGCGGTGCGTGAGGCTCAGAAACTGCTCCAGCTCGTCGCGGAAGAACTGGGTGCGGGTGGCGGCGCGCGGGTGGCTGGTGGGGAAATCGAAGGCCAGCGTGGTGAGCGCGTCCATCACCCGGAAGTTGCCAGTGTG